>NZ_JBSFGJ010000055.1:0-32604 GCF_053596515.1 Nonomuraea sp. NPDC001684 | reverse complement strand
CGCGCGGACGCCGGGCGGCACGTCGCCCTTGGTGATGCGGCGGGAGACGGCGGTCACCTCATGGCCCTGCTCCGCGAGGATGCGGACCAGCGGGCGGCCGACATTTCCGGTGGCTCCGGTGATGACGATCACGATGAATACCTCGTTCCGACAGTTAGTTGGCTGACTGACTAATGAGAACCTAGCATGGTCGGACTCCCTCTAGTTAGTCAGATGACTGACTTTTTGGGGTTCGTCAGAGTTCAGGAGGTCGGCGGCCGAGAGGAGGGGCTCATCAGGGTGGCGGTCGAAGACCTGCGCCAGCAGGGCGCTGAGCGCGCCACGACCTCGCAACGAACGCCAGGACCCGCGACTCGGCCGCCTTGCGCCGCATCCCGGTCGGTGAGGAGGGGCGGTGTAGGTTCAGCCGGTTGAGGTGAGCGGCTGAGGGCGCTCGGCGCCGCCTCCCCAGTGGCTCAAGCCGGCTGGGGCAGTCGTGGGGGCTCACTCGTGCGGAAGAGGGGCCCTCGCCGGAGCAGCGGTTGCGCTCGCCTGCCGGGCAGTCAGCCGGCAGGCGTGGAGTGACGGGCGCGGTGGCGGCGTACTGCGTCTCTGTTGGCGCACGAGGGGGAGCAGTAGCGCTGACGTGCCGTGCGTGAGGTGTCCGCGAAGATCGTGTCGCAACCGGCGGCGGCACACCGCCCGAGCCGGTCCATGCCCCGGCTGACGAGGTGCATCGCCGTGCCGACCGAGATGAGGGCGAACAGCACCGCGCCGAGCGGCTGCAGGTCGTCGCGATAGTGCAGGTGCCAGCCATGGGCGTGGTCGGTCAGCCGGGGGTAGGCGGCCGACCGGGCCAGCATCTCGTTGACCAGTTTGGCCTTCTCGCGCTCGCCCGTGGCGTCGACGACGTTCGTCCAGGCGGCGATGACGGCGAGGGTCTGGTCGAGATCCGACGGTTCGACCGGGCGCTCCAGCACCAAACCGGCCGTGCGGCAGCGGTGGGCGAGTTCCTCGGCGCTCGCCGGTGGGCGGTTCGCCAGTTCCGCGGCGAAGTTCACCACGTCCGCGCCGTAAGGGTTGAGGTGCACAAGGTCATTACATCAGCCTGTACGTCATGACGCGAACAGCAACGGAGCAGGATGTTCCGGAACTCGTCCGCCTGAGGGCGCTGCTCTTCGACGACCTCGGCGGCGACTTCTTCCACCCCGCGGACGCCGATGACAACTGGCGCGACGCGCTCGCCCGGGTCTTCAGGCAGAAGCTGGCCGAACCCGACTGCCGGATCCTGGTCGTGGACGGCGACACCGGCCTGGCCGCCTGCGGCATCGGCACGATCGAACAGTGGTTCCCCGGCCCCCACTCCCGCAACGGGAGGATCGGCCACGTCATCGGCATGGTCACCGACCCGTCGTACCGGCGGCGTGGGCACAGCCGGGCGATCATGCTCGGTCTGCTCGACTGGTTCCGCGACCGCGACGCCGTACGGGTCGATCTCACCGCCTCCCGCGAGGCGGAACCGCTCTACCGGCGACTCGGCTTCGCCGACCACCCCGACCCGCTGTTGTGCTGGAAGCCGTGAGGACGTCGCGATACCGCTGGATCATTCTGGGGGTCGCGACCTTCACGCAGGCCGCGGCCGCGTTCTTCGTGCAGGGCATCGGCGCGATGAGCGTCCACCTGCAACGGGACCTGAGGCTGAACACGACCCAGCTGGGCCTGCTGCAGTCGGCGGCTCAGCTGCTTCCGCTGGCCGGGCTGATCGTGGCGGGACGGCTGCTGGACCGCCACGACGAACGCTGGGTCGTCGGGATCGGCGCTCTCGTGGTCGCCGCCGCGCTGGCCGCCGGCAGCGCGGCTCCGGGGTACGTCTCCTTGCTCGTCGTCCTGCTGGTCGTCGGTGCCGGGTACAGCGCCATTCAGCCGGGCGGCAGTAAGTCGGTGGCGTCCTGGTTCGATGCTTCGGAGCGCGGCTTGGCCATGGGCATCCGTCAGGCGGGGCTTCCGCTCGGCGGCGTCCTCGCCGCGTTCGCGCTTCCCGCGCTGGCGTCGAGCTTCGGCTGGCGGTCGACGCTCGTGGCCGGCGCGCTCGTCGCATTGTCGGGCGCCGTCGTCTTCATGGCCTTCCACCGCCGCCCGCCGGACCGGCGCCCGGTGCCGGCCGCGTCCCGCGTGCGGCTGGAGCTGCTGCGCGAACCGTACCTGAAGAAGATCGTCCTGTCCGGCACGAGCATGGTGTCGGTGCACAGCGGCGTGGGCGTTCTCACCGTGCTGTACCTGCACGAGGTGACGACCATGGACGCCGCCTCGGCGGCCCTGGTCTACGTCGCGGTCCAGTGCGCGGGCGCGCTGGGCCGCGTCTGCCTGGCGGCGTGGAGCGACCGGCACAGGTCCGGCCGCTACGCCTGCGTCCTGACCTGCCTGGCCGCCGTGATCATCGGGATGACGCTGCTGGCCACCCCCGTCGGCCGATCCCCTGTCGCGGCCTGCCTGCTGTTCGTCTGGCTCGGTTTCTTCGGAATCGGCTGGTACGGCCCCTGGGTCGCCTACGCCGCCGAATCGGCGCCGCCGGACCACACCGGATTCGCCCTCGGCCTGGCCATGGCCGTCAACCAGGTGGCGGTCGTCCTGGCGCCGCCCGTGCTCGGCCTGCTCACGGACCTGACCGGCAGCTTCGCGCCCGCCTGGGCCCTGCTCGCCGCGCTGACCGCTGTCACCATGGCGACGACCGCCCGGCTGTGACCAGTTCGGACGGTCGTCGGCCGTATCCTCTTGCCGGATCGTCACCAGGGCAGTGGGCCGTCCTCGCTGAAGAATCCGCCGGTCGGGCCGTCCTGGCCGAGGGTGGCCAGGCGCACCACCACGGCCGCGCCCTGCGCCGGGGTGAGGAAGCCGCTGTGGCCGTTGATGTCGGTGTCGACGTAACCAGGGGCGGCGGCGTTGACCAGGATGTTCTCCTTGCGCAGCTCGTTCGCGTACTGCAGGGTCAGCGCGTTCAGCGCGGCCTTGGACGGCGAGTAGGCCGCTGACGGCAGCCCCGACAAGGGCCCGTCGACCTCGGCGGTCAGCGCCAGCGAAGCGGCGTGGCTGGAGAGGTTGACGATCCGGGCGGCGGGGGATCGCCGCAGCAGCGGGAGCACCGCGTTGGTCACGTTGATCACTCCGAGGACGTTGGTCTCGAACACCTCGCGGACCAGCTCCACGTCCACGGCGCTGGGGACGCGGTCGAGGGCGTCCTGGGGCGCGGCCTGGCCCGATCCGGTGATACCGGCGTTGTTGACCAGCACGTCCAGACGGCCGAAGCGGTCGTCGATCCAGGAGGCGGCGGCCTGGGCGGTGGAGGGAGCGGTGACGTCCAGTTCGAGCGCGTGCGCGTCGCCTCCCGTGGCGCGGATCGCCGCCGCGGTCTCCTCGCCGCGGCGCGCGTCACGGGCGCCGACCAGGACGGTCACCTTCTGCGCGGCCAGCAGTTCGGCGACCGCGCGGCCGATTCCCTTGTTCGCGCCGGTGATCAGGGCCACCTTCGGCTGTGACGTGTACTCGGTCATGGGTGGGGTTTCCTTTCGTGCTGGGCGGGTGATGTGTCCGCGTTGTCCATGGAGACTCCGCTCCCCGGGATCCTGTGACGCTGTGCCCGTGTGGTGTGCGTCACCGGGCGGGAGGCCGCTGGAAAACGGGCTGCCGAGTGACCCGCATGTCGTCTTGAATGTCTGGAGCGATCAGACGTGTCCGGGGAGAGTCCTATGGCAGCTGTCGTCCCTGCCCGTGACGGGGAGCGGATGCCCGTGCGTTCGAACGGCCAGGACTGGCAGGTGTCCTGGCACCCGGCCGACGACCCGCCGGAAGGCAGGTCTCACGGAGCCGCCGGCATCTGCGTGACGGCCGCCGATGAGCTGGTCCTCATCAGCCATGATGGTGAGCACTGGGGTTTCCCCGCCGGGCGGCCCGAAGGAACGGAGACGATCGAGGAGACCCTGCGCCGGGAGATGCTCGAAGAAGCGTGCGTCACGGTCATCGGCAGCCGGCTGCTCGGGTATGCCCGCAGCGAATGCGTGCGCGGGCGCGAGCTCGGCCTGGTCCTCGTCCGCTCCTACTGGCGTGCGGAGGTCCGGCTCGGGGAGTGGGCGCCGGAGTTCGAGGTGCGGCACCGACGGGTGGTTCCGGAGTCCGAGGCGAAGAAGCACGTCCGCGATCCCGACCTGGCCGCGACCCGGATCTCCTTCCGCGCTCTGGAAGAGGCAGGGGCCGGTACGGCTCTCAGGTGATGCGTACGACGACCTTGCCGCGTACGCCGCCCGCCTCCAACGTCCGGTGCGCCGCGGCGATGTCGTCGAGCGGGAAGACCGTGTCCACGACCGGGCGGATGGCGCCGCCGTCCACGTACCGGGCGAGGTCGGTGAGGAGCCGGGTGGTGGGGTTGCCGCTGAAGAAGCGCACGCGCCGCCGGCCGTGGACGGCCGAGGCGGCGATGTACGCCACGGACCCCGCGATCCTGCGCGGATCGAAGGCGATCGCCATCATGCGGCCGGACGGTGTCAGCAGGCGGCGGAAGGCGGCGTGCTCGGTGCCGGCAGTGTCCAGGATCACGTCGAACCTGCCCAGATCCGCCGGGCCGACGGTGGCGTAGTCATACGCCTCGTGCGCGCCGAGGTCGCGGACGAGGTCGAGGTTGCGTGCCCCGGCGAGGGCGGTGACGTGGGCGCCGAGCACCCTGCCGAGCTGCACCGCGACAGCGCCCACCCCACCGCTGCCGCCGCGGACGAGCAGCCGGTCGCCCGGCCTGAGCCGGGCCTGGTCGCGCAGCGCCGTGATGGCCGTCGTGCCCGCCGGAAGCGCCGCGGCCGCCACCAGGTCGACGGACGCCGGGGCCGGGGACAGGCGGCGGGGGTGGATCGCCACGTACTCGGCGGCGCTTCCGAACGTGCGGCCCAGCGTGCCCCACACCCGGTCGCCGACCCGGGGGCCGGTCACCCCGGCCCCCAGGGCGACGATCTCGCCGGTGAGGTCGATCCCGACCCGTTTCGGGAAGCCCCGCTGCATCAGCCCGGTCACCAGGCGCAGCCGCCCCGTCCGGCCGTGCACCTCGCCGCCGTTCACGCTGACGGCGCGCACCCGCACCAGCACCTCTCCGGGGGCGGGGACCGGCTTCGGCACCGTGCCCACGTACAGGACCTCCGGCGGTCCGTACCGGTCGAACAGGGCCGCGCGCATCTCGTTCGTCTCCATGTGGACGACGCTAGCCCGCTAAACGGACGGGGCTCTCCATTTAGGCTAATGTGAGAAAGATGCCCATTCCTCGCTCTCAGTTGGCGCCCGCCAGGGAAATGCGGGCCGACGCGCGGCACAATCGGGCGCGCATCCTGGAGGCCGCGCGGGAGACGTTCGCCAGGCGCGGCCTGGACGTGCCGATGGTGGCGATCGCGCGGCGCGCCGGGGTCGGCGTGGCCACCCTCTACCGGCGTTTCCCGTCACGCGAGTCCCTGATCACCGAGGTGTTCGCGGACGAGCTGGCGGCGTGCGCGTCGGTCGTGGACGAGGCGCTGGCCGACCCGGATCCCTGGCACGGGTTCTGCGGGGCGATCGAGAAGGTGTGCGCGATGCAGGTCGCCGACCGCGGGTTCACCGACGCCTTCCTCACCGCGTTCCCCGACGCGGTCGACTACGAGCGCACCCGGGAGCGGGCCGAGCGAGGCTTCGCGGAGGTGGTACGGCGGGCCAAGGCCGCCGGGCGGCTGCGGGCCGATTTCGCCTCCGCGGACCTGGCGCTGCTGTTGAGGGCCAACTGCGGCATCGTCGCCGGCGCCGGGGAGGGGGCGGCGGCGGCGTCGCGGCGGCTGGTGGCGTATCTGCTGCAGTCCTTCCGCGCCGACCACGCCGAGCCCCTGCCGCCCCCGCCGCCCCTCACGCTCGGCCACATGGCCCCGACGTCGTCCAGTACGGCCCACTCGGCGGCCAGGCCGGCGAACGCGCGGAGCGGCCGTTGACGCCGACACCCGGCAGGACGACCCCGGCCGCTCGTGGTGGAGGGCAGGGGGTCAGCCGGCGATCTCCTCGTCGCGCGGGAAGAAGGGCAGCTCGATGCGCACGCGGTCGGCGGCGGCGAGGATCTTCTCCGCGTCGTCGACCGGCGGGTGGATCGCCTGGTTGATCCGTACCTTGATGTCCTTGCCGGCGGCGCCCGAGGCCATCACCCTGCGGTCCCAGCCGCGGGTGAAGATCCCGCCGGCGTCGCCCAGGTCCAGGCAGGTGACGTACGGGCCGGGGGTGAAGTCGCGCGGCGGCACGCCGAGCAGGTCGGCCGCCGCGTTGTACCCGGCGACCTTGCCGAGCGGGGTGGCGTGCTGGCACGCCTGCATGACCGGGTGCTCGGCGTCGAAGGTCGCCGCCGCGGTGTCCCCGGCGGCGAACACCTCGGGGAGCGCGCGCAGCCACCGGTCCACCGGGATCCGGCCGAGGTGGTCGAGCTCGTCGGAGATCTGCCGGGTGAGTTCGCTGGCCCGCATGCCGACCGACCAGACCACCGCGTCCGCCTCGACCTCGGTGCCGTCGGACAGGACGGCGTACCCTGCGCCGACCTCGGTCACCGTCGTCCCGAGACGGCGTTCGACGCCCAGCTCGTCCAGTGCCGCCTCGATCTCCGGACGCGGGCCGGGGCCGAGCTGGTGCGCGACCACCGGCGACCGGTCCACCACCAGCACCCGGCCCCGGACGGCCAGCGCGGTCGCGGCCTCCAGACCGGTGAACCCGGCGCCGACGACCACGGCCGTGAAGTCCTCCCGGTCACGCAGGAAGCCGGTGAGCCGCCGGGCCCCGTCAAGGGTGTCGATGTCGAAGAGCCGTTCCGCGCCGGGCAGGTCGCGGGGCCGTACCAGCCGGCTGCCGGCCGCCAGCACCAGGCGGTCGTAGCCGATCTCCCTGCCGTCGGCCACCACCGTGCGGCGGCCGGTGTCGATCGTGCTCACCGAGGCGCGCAGGTGCCTGACGCCGATCGGCCCGAGGATCCTGCGCAGCTCCACCTTGGCCAGGTCCGGCTCCGGCTCGTACAGGCGTGGCCGCAGCACCAGGTGCTCGTTCGGGGCGATGAGCGTGATGCGCAGGTCCGCGGCGCCGCCCGCCCGCTCGCGTGCCAGGGCCGCGCCCGCCGCGCTCCACACGCCCGCGAAACCGCCACCGATGATCACAACGTGTGCCATTGTGTCGTCCTCTCTCAGCCTCGCCCCTGGTGATCCGGGGGGCGGCAGGGAGACAGGACAGCGGGCTCAGATGTGACCGATGTGGGGAAACTTCTCGGGATTGGCCAGTCTGCGCAACGTCGTGATCCGTCCGTCGGCGATCTCCACGGTGTCGAGCCAGACCAGTTCGCCGCCGCGGTAGGTCGCCAGGGCCGGCTGCCCGTTGACCTCGACGATCCGGAACGCGTCGGGACGCCTGATCTCGATCTGCCGGACCGCCAGCAGGGCGATCGTCCCGGCGCCGTGGACCGGCCTGCGCGCGGCGGTCACCTTGCCGCCGCCGTCGGCGACGTAGACGGCCTCGGGGTGCAGCAGCTCGACCAGCTCAGCGATGTTCCCCGCGTCGGCGGCCGCCTTGAACGCCCTGAGCAGGCGTTCGGTCTCGGCCCTTGACGCCCTGGGCCGCTCCTTGACCGCGGCGACCCGCGCCCGCGCCCGGGAGGCGAGCTTGCGGCCCGCGGCGGGCGTGCCGCCGAGCACCTCGGCGATCCGGGCGAACGGGAAGTCGAAGACGTCGTGCAGCACCAGCGCGACGCGCTCGGCCGGGGTGAGCGTCTCCATGACCACCAGCATCGCGGTGCTCACCGACTCGTCCACGAGCACCTGAGCGGCGGCGTCGGGCACGGTCAGCAGCGGTTCGGGGAGCCAGGGACCGACGTAGGACTCCCGCCGGACCCGCGCCGACCCGAGCACGCTGTAGGACGCGCGGGCGGCCACGGTCACCAGCCAGGCCCGCAGGTCACGCACGCCGGACAGGTCGGCCGCGGCGGCACGCAACCAGACCTCCTGCGTCACGTCCTCGGCCTCGGCCACGCTGCCGAGGATCCGGTAGGCCGCCCCGAACACGGCGGAGCGATGCGACCGCCAGTCGGCCTCGGCCGGCGCACCGCTCGGCTCCACCCTCCGCCCCCAGCCCTTCCCGGATCAGTGTTCGACCGCCGATTCTAGGGTCCTGCTGCGACCTGGGCCGCGACCAGGGGCAGGCGGCGGGGGGCCGGCCGCGGCTTGGTGTCACCTCCGCCGGTACTCCCAGACCTGGTTGACGCGGTTGGCCGCCTTTCGCAGGTCGGTGGGATGGAAGCAGTCCCATATCTGGAGCGGGGCGTCGGGGCGCGGCCAGTCGGGGTAGGCCCCGTTCTCGACGTCGAGGCACTTGCCGCTGCTGACGTTCACCAGAATCTTGAAGCCCTTGTGCGGGCCCTTGTAGAACGCCTGCGTCACCCACTGCTGGTTGGGGCCTCCGTGGCAGCCCCACAGGACCACGGGTGTGCCGTTGCCCCTGCCGTCGTTGGCGACGTCGAGGCATTTCGTGCCGTTCAGGTTGGTCCATTTGATCAGGTCACCGCTGCCGCCGCCGGGCGGGCTCTCGAAGAAGAAGGAGTGGTAGTTTCCGCCGACCCGGGCGCCCAGCCGAACGCGTGAGCCGAGGACACAATCAGGGTTCTCGAAGTTGTAGCGACAGGTGTTGGGGATGTCGACGAAGAGCTGTCCGCCGGTGATCGGGTTGGTGATCCAGGTGTCGGGGCCTCGGTCGCGACTGCTGTCCGCGTCGGCGGGAGCGGGCGGTTGAACGGCGAATGCCAAGAATGCCGCGGCGATCGCGTTGAGGAATGTCCTGGGATTCGGCATTTCGATTCCCCCTCACTGCTCTTGTCCGCAGAGGTGGTGCTCAAGCTTATCTCGGTCCGGGTCAAGGCGTATTCAATGAATCGCCAATCAAGTGGGGCTCCGGGGGCAGGCGGCGGCCCTTTTAGCCTGGGCTAAAAGGCATTGTGGGCCGGGTTTCCAGTGGGGCAGGCTCTCCGTCATCGGGGCGAACAGGGCCCGGTGAAATCGCTGAACATTCGTGTCGCCGTGGTTCCGCACGGCCGGAGAGGACGAGAATTGTTCGGAACGGGACAGCGGACGAGGAAACTGCTCGCCGCGGCGGCCGCCACCTGCGCGGCTCTGACGATCGTGGCCACTCCCGGCCCGGCCGCCGCGTCGGCGTCGGCCTGGTGCCAGTCGAGCTACCTGGTCTACAAGTACTGGAAGTCGGACGGCACCATCGGCCGCTGGAGCAACAACTGCAGCGGTGACCACTCGCTCAATTCCAAGGGTTACAAGCTGGAGCCCGGCGGCTGGTCCGGTTACATCGACTACAGCGATGGCACCTGGGATTACTTCTGCGATTTCCAGGACAAGTGGCTGGGCAAGCGGGTCGTCAATATCACGATGGCCGCCGCGAAGATCGAATACTGCGTCAAGTAGTGATGCGGCAGGCAGGCCGAGCGGTCACCTGGTGGAGCGCAGGCCGTCCAGCAGCACGGTGAGGTAGGCGTCGGCGAGGGCCTGTGAAGGGGGCTGGGCGCGGGCGACGGCCAGGGCGGTCCGGCCGAGAAGCGTCGTGACGACGGCGGGTTCGATGTCGGTGCGGATCGCGCCCTCGCGCCGCGCCCCCTCGATCATCTCCTCGACGGCGGCGGCCAGCCCGGCGCGCAGGGCGGTGGTGGCCGGCAGGTCCAGGCCGTCCAGCTGGTCGTTGACGGCGTGGTGGGCGGTCTGGAACGCGATCAGCTCACGGAGGAAGGTCTGCAGGGCCTGGTGGGCCGTGGTCTCGGCGAGCAGGGCGCGGGCGCGCTGGACGACCGGTTCGAGCAGGCGGGAGACGGCGGCGTCCAGCAGGGCGTCCTTGCCGCCGAAGGCGCGTACGACGGTCGCGGCCCCCAGCCCCGCCTGCTTGGCGATGGCCTCGACGGTGAGCGTCGCGCCGGGTTCGGCCAGCAGTGTCATGGCGGCGTCGAGGGCGAGTCGGCGGTTGCGCACGGCGTCGGCACGGCGCTTGGGTTCGGCGGGTGTTGACAACTGAAATGCTCATTCCACATAGTTAACTGGAACGCTTATTTCAGTTACTGTACCCTGAGGAGCTTCAGTGAACGAGCGCATCCTGATCTCCGGAGCCGGCATCGCCGGGCTGGCCCTGGCTCACTGGCTGGCCCGGCTGGGCTTCCGGCCCACCGTCGTCGAGCGCGCCCCGCGCATGCGCGCCGGCGGCAACGGTGTGGACCTGCGCGACCACGCCGTCGAGGTGGCCGAGCGGATGGGCATCATGCCGCAGGCGCGCGCGCTGGCCACCGACGTGCACGGCATGAAGTTCGTGGACGCCGGCGGCCGGCCCGTCGCCCGCGTCGACACCCGCGACCCCGGCTCGGTGGAGATCATGCGCGGCGACCTGGTGGCCCTGCTGCGCGGGGCGACCGACGTGGAGATCATGTTCGGCGACGCGATCAGCGGCCTGGACCAGGACGAACAGGGGGTGCGGGTCGCCTTCGAACACGCGCCCGCCCGCACCTTCGACCTGGTCGTCGGCGCCGACGGCATGCACTCCCACGTGCGGCGGCTGGCCTTCGGGCCGGAGGCGGAGTTCGTCCGGCACAAGGACCACTACTTCGCCTTCGCCGACGCCGACGCCGCGCTCGGGGAGGACCGCTGGGTCACGATGTTCAACACGCCCGGCCGCATGGCCGGCGTCTACCGGTCGGGCAACCACGCGCAGGCCAAGGCGTACTTCATCTTCCGTTCGGCGCCGCTGGACTACGACCACCGGGACGTCGCCGAGCACAAGCGGCTGGTGAGCCGGACGTTCGGGGACGAGACGTCCTGGCGTACCCGGGAGCTGCTCGACTCGGCCCTGGCCGACCCCGACTTCTACTTCGACGCGCTGGGCCAGGTGCACATGGACTCGTGGTCGAAGGGCCGCGTCGTGCTCGTCGGCGACGCCGCCTGGTGCGCCTCTCCGGCTTCCGGGGCGGGCGCGGAGCTGGCCCTGGTGGGGGCGTACCGGCTGGCGGGGGAGCTCGCCGCCGCCGGTGGCGATCACCGGGTCGCCTTCGCGCGGTACGAGGCCGTCCATCGTCCGCTGGTGGCCAGGAAGCAGCAGATCGGCCCGAACGTCCGGCTCATGGTGCCGAGAACCGAGGGCGGCCGATGCGTCCGTGACACCTTGGTCCGCCTCCCGCTGCTGAAGGCCATGGGAGCGGTGGAACGCCGCCTCCAGGCCAGGACCGCCCGCCCCTTGCCGGACTGCAGCCCGGTCCGGTAGCGCAGGCGGTCGGGGGCGAGGTTACTTCGGGCCGGTCAGGCGGCGTTCGCCTGCTGTGGTGAGGACGAAGACCTGCCAGTTGTAGTACGCGTAGTACGCGCGCGGGTCGCGGCGCATCTGCCGGGCGTGCAGGAGGACGGCGTCCACGTACGCCTGGGACGGGTTGTAGGCGTGCAGGGCCCGCCGGTAGTCGCGGGGCGCGCCGCTGGCGTGGAGGTAGTTGGCCGCGCCCATGACGGCGTCGCGGGGGTTCTGGACGTCGCCGCCCAGCCCGTACGCGCGCCAGGTCGCCGGCATGAACTGCATGGGGCCCTGGGCTCCGGCGTGGCTGTCGGCGCGGACCCGTCCGAACTTGGTCTCGACGAACATCACCGACGCCAGCACCTCCCATTCCACCCCGAAGCGGCGCTCGGCCCGCTTGAAGTGGCCGAGCAGTTCCGCGGCCGGGCGCGCCGCCTGGACCTTGAACACGGCGGACGGCTTGATGGGCCGGGTCAGGGCGAGCAGTTCGCGCAGGGCGCTGACGTTGTCCTTGGCCTGGGCGGCGAGTGCGGCGGGCAGGCGGGCGAAGGCGCGGTCGGCCAGGGCGCGGTGACGGGCGGCGTGCCGGTAGAGGCGCTGCTGGTAGAGGGCCAGAAGTTCGACGTCCCGCGGCGGGGCGCCCGTCGAGGGGCGCCAGCGGTCGATGGCCGCGTTCAGGGCCGTGGTCGTGTCGCGGAGGGCCGTCGCCAGGCGGGCGGGGTCGGTCGGGAGCGGCGCGCCGGGGGCGGGGAGCGCCTGGCCGGAGGAGGCGCCGGCGCTCGCCGTCGCCGACGGGACGGCGTCGGTCGCCTTCGCGGAGGCCGAGGAAGGGACGGAGGCCGAGGAGGGGGTGGAAGAGGGGGCGGCGGTCGTGGCAGTGGCGCCGCATCCGCCCGTCCCGGCGACTGCCGCGCTCACCAGCAGGAGACAGGCGAGGGTACGGCCCCGGCCGGTGCGGGGCTGCGGCGGGCGGGCGCGGAACGGGCGTCGGAGGTCGTCCATGGTCGGCCAACCTACCTGCCTCACGGCTTTATACCGGACATCTCGCCCCGTATCGCTCCGGTGGGCGGCACTCGGCACCTGGGATGCGTACGCTTCTTCCAAGGCGGCGGCGTGGCCGGGGATCGGCCGGGTAGAAGACGAACCACCGGGAGGTGAGCGGCATCGACGGCGGAGAAGACGAGAAGAGCTGGCGAGGGCCCCGGTTGCGGGCGGAGACGAGACAGGCGGACGGGTGCCTGGTCATGGGGTTGAGCGGGGAGCTCGACTTCATGCAGAAACCCGAGTTCCGGCAATGGGCGCTCGGCGTCGTGGCCGGCGGTCACGACGACGGGAACAGCGGGAACGGCGACAGCGCGGCGCCGATGGTCGTGCTCGACCTCAGGGGCATCGAGTTCTTCGACTCCACCGGGCTGTCCGTCGTCATCGCGCTGTGGCAGCAGGCGCGTGAGGCCGGCGGCGATCTGGCGGTGGCCGCGCCGCCGCCGATCTGCGCCAACATGATGCGGCGCACGGGGCTGGCCGACCACATCGCCATGGGCGACACGGTGGCCGCCGCGGTGGCCGGGGCGGCGAGCCTGCGCCGCACGAGGCGCGACACGACCGACCAGGCCGCGGCCGGCTGAACCGGCCGGGCCGGATCTCAGCGCGTGGGCGGCGGGTGTCAGTCCTGGGTGGAGGAGTGCTGGGTGACGCCGGCCGGGGCGCCGGTGAGGTGCTCGTACGTGCCGCTGACGTCCAGCAGCCGCTCCAGCACCCGAGGGCGCTGCTCCAGGTGCAGCCGGGTGCCGGCCGTCACGGCGTGCTGGTGGATCATCAGCAGCGCCGACAGGCCGCTGGAGTCGCAGAAGTGCAGGCCGTCGAAGTCGAGGTGCAGGTCGGTCAGACCGCCGTCGGCGAGCGCGGCGAGGGCTGTGGTCAGGAGCTCTCGCGCCGTGTTGTAGTCCAGGTCGCCGGTGACGGCGACGCGCAGCACACCCGGGCGGGGCGTGGCCTGGACGAGGGTCAGCGGGTCGGGGGCGAAGGCGGTCATGCGATCTTTCCGTGGCCGGGGAGCGGGGTTACGTCGGTCGGGGAGGCCGCGGCGCGCACGGCGTCGCGCCCGTGGGTGATCAGGGCCGAGGCGCGCGGGAAGTCCTCCAGCCGCCTGCCCAGCAGGTCGAGCGCCGGCATCAGCGTACCCGCCGGGACGCCCCGAGCGGTCAGGACGCCGGCCGTCCAGGTGAGGAACCGGGTGAACAGCCCGGGGTCGTCCACGTAGAGCGCGGTGGCCAGGAAGTCGACGATGTGCAGGATGTCCTCGGCGGTGTGCCTGCGTTGCTGCGGCGTGTAGTCCGCCATCGCCGGGACGCGTTCCTCCAGGCCGCCCATGACGTCCCTGACCAGGCTCCGGGCCGACCGGCTGACCATGGTGTACTCCTGGTCGTCCAGGTGCGGCAGGTCGTCCACGGCCTGGCGGGGGGCGACGGGGCGGGGCAGCGGGCCGGCGGCGAGCCGGTCTGCGGCGGCGGCGCCGTCGGCGGCCCAGGCGTCGGCGCCGAGGAGGCGGGCGTAGAGGCCGTCCGTTCCGAACGCGGCGCCGCCGGCCATCACCGGCGTGCCGGTCGCCTGGCAGGCGGTGATGGCGGCGTGGGCGCCGGGCAGCCGGGTGGGGATGGAGCTGGACAGCGCGACCACGTCGCAGGCCGTGCGGTGCAGGTGGGTGATGAGGTGGGGCGTCGGCACCTGCGCGCCGAGGTAGTCGACCCGCCAGCCGCGCAGCCGCAGCACCTCGGTCAGGATGCGGGCGGGCATGGCGTGCCACTCGCCGTCGATGCAGGCGACGGCGATGCGCCCGAGTGCCGGGCCGTTCGCGGCGGCGGCGCGGGCGGCGGGGTGGTGGGCGAGCGCGGCCAGCACCCGCTCGTTGACGGCGGTGGCGGTGTGCTCCTGCGCCACGGTGATCTGGTTGCTCTCCCACTCCTGGCCGACGCGGGCCTGTACGGGGGCGACCACGTCCAGCAGCAGGGTTTCCAGCGAGATGTCCTGGTCGAGCGCGGCGAGCGCGGCGTCCGTGGCGGCGTACTCGTCGCCGGCGACAGCGGCGTCCCAGAGTTTTTCGCGCCAGGCGGAGAGTCCGTCTGCGTGCGTCATGCGGTGAACCTTCCCCGTCCGTGTCCTCCCACCGCGCTCAGATGTGCCCCGCGCGGCGCGGTGATGGCGATGACGGCCATGTCATCGTGATCGCCACCTCCTACCCACTGGGACGACAACATCTCCACACGTTCCGTGATCGCCTCGGGCGGCATGCCGCCGCACTGCCGCAACTCCTCCTGCAGTCGCTCGTCGCCGAACATCTCGTCGCCGAGCGGGCCGCCCATGGCCTCGGTGATGCCGTCGGTGTAGAGCAGGCAGGTCTCGCCGGGTTCGAGGACCACGGTGTCGGTGACGCTGGTGACGCGTTCGAGCATGCCGATGAGGGTGCCCTTGGTGCTGGCCACGTCGACGCGCCCGTCACCGCGCACGACGAGCGGCGGCGCGTGCCCGGCGCTGGTGACCCGGAGCAGGACGCGGTTGCCGGCCCGCTGGATCGAGGCCAGGACAAGAGTGACGAAGCGGGAGCGGTCGCCGCCCTTGATGAGCACGCCGTTGAGCAGTTCGAGCACGCGCTGGTGGTCGCCGGCCATCGGCAGCAGGGCCTGAAGGGTGTGCCGGATCTTGCCGGTGAGCACGGCGGCCTCCAGGCCCTTGCCGGCCACGTCACCGAGCACCACCAGCGACTCCTGGCCGGCCTCGGCGGGCGGGTGGAGGTCGTAGAAGTCGCCGCCGACGCGGGCGGTGTGCTCCGAGGGACGGTAGCGGGCGGCGACCTCGACGCCGTGCAGGCTCCGCGCGCGGGGCGGCAGGAGCTCGCGCATGAGGGTCTCGGTGATGTCGGCCTGCTCGGCGTACAGACGGGCGGCGGACATCGCGGCCCCCGCGCGGGCCGCGAACAGCCGCGCGAAGACCTCCTCGCCGTCGGAGAAGCCGGCCTGGCCGCTGCCGCGCAGCAGCACGAGCGCCCCGGCCGGGACGCCGTGACCGGGCAGCGCGGTCACCACCATCGAGCCGATCTCGTCGAGCCCGTCGCGGGCCAGCCAGCCGGGGGCGGCGGCGGGGTCGATCCAGCGGGAGGGCAGTGGCGGGTAGCCCTGCAGCGCCTCGGCGAGACCCGGCACGGCCTCGGGATCGACGGCCAGCTCCTCGCGGACGACCACGCCGTCCGGCCCGCAGTACGCGATGGGGTGCCGGCGCCGGTAGGGCGGCAGGATGACCAGCGCGGCGTCGGCCAGGTGGCGGGCGGCCAGCCGGGCGGTCACCTCCAGGCAGCGGTCGAGGTTGAGCGAGGACAGCAGCTCGCTGGAGGCCTTGTCGAGGAACGACGTCCGCTCGCGTTCGAGGTGCAGGGCCTCGGTGGCGCGGTCGAGGTCGGTGGTGTCGGCCAGCCACCAGGCGATCGCGTCGCCGTCGCGGACCGGACGCGCCTCGAACGTGGCCGCCCCGATGGAACCGCGCACACCCTCGGGAAGAACGGCGTCGGGAAGAACAGTGTCAGGAAGAACGGTGTCGGAGGGAGTGACGTCAGGGGGAGGGGTTGCGGCGGCGTGGGCGTGGGAGAGCCAGGCGGGAGCGCTGTCCGCCAGCGCCGCGCCGGGGACCGCCCCGGGCAGCAGCCGCAGCGCCGCGTCGTTGGCCTGGGCGATGACACCTGCGATGTCCACCACCAGAACCGGGTAGGGGGCGCCACGCCACACGGCCCCGGTCTCGTCCTGCCCCAGACTGCTCGTCAGACCTCTCAAAACAACGAGCCCGCCGCGACGGGCCCTGCCTCCCTGAATCATGGTTGCTTGTGCACCTTCTTCTCTCCACTGTAGCCGAGGCTCGCCCACCGCCCCAGCCGCGGACGGCCCGGCCGAGCGCCCCCGACCGGCCGTCTCCAGCGGTTTCCAGTCGTTTCCAAGGAGCCGCGGCCAGGGTCTGACCGGTCAGCAGAACGCACTCGGCGGACGGGGAGAAGATGGGCGAGACGAGGACCCGGTCGGTTCTGGGCAGGACGGGGGCGACGCTCGTCCTGGCGGCGGTGCTCGGGTGCGCGCCGGGCACCGCCGACGCGGCGGACGCGACCGTCGGCGCGGCGGCGTACGTGGTGCGCGGCAAGGTGGTGAACTCGGCCGGGCGGCCGGTCCAGGGCGCCAAGGTCGTGGTGAAGGACCGGCGTTACTACAACAGCGACATCGTGCTGCACAGCGACGGCAACGGCCTCTACCGCGCGCAACTGCCGCGCGAGCCGTCGTCCTGGCTGGTCAGCGCCTCGGTGACGCGGCAGTTCCACGGCCGGCAGTACACCTTCGACCTGGAGCCGTCCTCGACCGGTTCCGTCCGGGCGAGCGCCGGCGGGGTGCGGAACTTCACCTGGCGCGTCACCGGCAGGCGGCCCGGCGCCGACGGCCGCTACTACGGCGGCCTGGTCGCCACGAACCTCTGGTTCGACAACCTTCCGGAGGACGTCGACCAGCAGAACGTCCGGCTGACGATGACCCCGGTCGGCCCGCTGATCGACGGCAGCGACGGCAAGGTCGTCTCCGGCCGCACGCCGGTCTACACGGACAGCGGCTGGGCGGTGGTCGACGTGCCCCTGGGCCGGTACCGCATCACCGCGACCTACCGCTCGGCCACCGGCGGCAAGGTCTACCCGCTCCAGGTCAAGCTGACCGGCTCGGCCGCCTTCGGCCCGCAGGTCACCGCCGACTTCGAGCAGAGCGGGACCAACCAGCGGATCAGGCTGGAGGTCAGGTTCGGCTGAACCGGCCGAGCAGCGGAGAACCTCGATGGACATGGACGACGATCCGGAGCCGGGTGCCGCCGCGACTTCGCGGTCCCGCGCGCGGGTGGCCGCGGGCCTGCTGGTCCTGGCGGCGGTCGCGGTGGCCGGCGCGCTGGTCGGCGGCCTCGGGCACTACGTGCTGCTCGACCGGCCGGTCCTGCTGGGGACGCTGGCGGCGAGCCTGGTCGTCGTCTCCGGGGCGCTCGCCTTCGGCGGCGGGCCGCGCGCGCCCGTCGTCGCGCTCGTGATGATCTGGGCGACGGCCGGGCTGGTCGGTCTCGTGACCGGCATGCGGGTGCATGCCAGGATCCCCGGCCCCGACGGCAGCGGGCTGGAGGTGCGGGTGCTGTCCGACGACTGGATCGTCCCGGACTGGAGGCTCGTGGTCCGCAGGAACGACGGCCTGCTGACGCGCGAATGGCCCTTGACGGATCGGTTCACCACCGAGCACGACGACGGCCTGCCCCGGGTGACCTGGCTCGACCCCGCACACGTACGCCTGGACGACCGGGGGAGGCGGGGCGGGCAGACGGTCGCCCTGGACCCCCGTTCCGGACGTCCACTCAAGCCCGGCCGCCCCGGGGGCGGCTGAGGGGCGGACACGACGGGTGGCGCACCGGTATAATGATCATGCATCCCGGCGGGCAGGCGCCCCCGGGATCTTGCTTTTCATGCCCTCCACACCTCATCGCACGCTGCTCGCCGCGGCCGTCCCGCTCTTCCTGTCCATGAGCGCCGGGATCGTCGCCCAGCTCGTCACCACCTCCCTCCTCGGCCGCCAGGCCACGGCCCAACTGGCGGCCTTCGCGCTGGTCAACGCCGTGCTCACCCCCGTGACGGCCGCGGTGTCGGGTGGCCTGCGGGGGATGGCGCCGTTCGTCGCCGCCTGCCGGGATCGTCCGACGGAGGCGCTGCTCGTCCTGAAGGACGCCCGGTGGCTCACCGCCGGTCTCGGCACGGCCGGCGCGGGGGTCATGCTCGGCGTCCCGGTGATCGCGCGGATCGGCGGGGCGCCCGGCGAGGTGGTGGCCGAGTTCGGGG
This sequence comes from Nonomuraea sp. NPDC001684, assembly GCF_053596515.1. NCBI lineage: Bacteria > Bacillati > Actinomycetota > Actinomycetes > Streptosporangiales > Streptosporangiaceae > Nonomuraea > Nonomuraea sp. NPDC001684. The sequence goes on along the minus strand of NZ_JBSFGJ010000055.1, from coordinate 14,408 downwards.
CGTTGCCGCCGCTGCTGGCGCTCCAGGTGCTGCTGTACTCGGCGGGCAGCGGCGCCGGCGGCGTGCTGGTCGCGCTCGGACGCAGCCGCCTGGTGCTCTGGGCCGGCCTGTCGAGCACGGCCACCGGGGTGGTGCTGCATCTCGTCCTGGTGCCGCGGATGGGCGTTCAGGGCAGCGGGGTGGCGCTGGTGGCGTCCACCGCCGTGGCCGTCGCCGTGTCCAACACGCTGCTGCTGCGCCTGCCCGAGCTGGCCGGGCGGTCGTCGTGGCCGGGCCGCCCGCGGTGGCGGGAGATCCTGCGGATGGCGCGGGTGGGCGTCCCGATGTCGGCCACGCTCGTCGTGAAGTTCGCGGTCATGGGCGGGGTGACGTACGCCGCCGCGCGGACCGGGGCGCAGGGGGCGGCCGCGCACGCCATCCTGCTGTCGCTGCACGGATTCCTCGGGCTGGCCGCCGTCGCGGTCGCGCAGGCCGCGACGCCGGAGATCGCCAGGGCGGCCCTGCCGGGCGAGGCCCGCCGGCTGAACCGGGCGGCCCTGACGATCGCCGCCGCCGGAGTGCTGGCCGGCGGGCTGGTGCTGGTCCTGCTGGGGGAGGCGGTGCTCGGGCTGTTCACCTCGGACGCCGCCGTGCTCGCCGTCGCCGTCGGCCTGGTGCCGTTGTCGGTGGTGCACGCCCTGGCCGACCACTGCGCGATCGTGATGTCGGCCGGGCTGACGGCGCTCAGGCGGTCGTCCTGGACGCTGGGGTCGGCGGTCCTGGGGAACGGCCTGCTGGCGTCCGTGGCGGGGCCGGCGGCGGGGGCGTGGGGGCTGCGGGGCCTGTGGCTGGCGTTGATCGCCGGTTCGCTGCTCGTCCTCGTGACGCAGACGGCCGGTTTCCTGCGCTTCAGCCCGCGCTAGAAGGGGTTCAGCGCGCGCCAGAAGGGGTTCAGCGCGCGCCAGAAGGGGGGAAGGGGGCTCCGGCGGGCGGAGCCCCCTCGCCGTCAGGTGCGGTCCTGGGTCAGGACGCTGGACAGGAACGCCCTGGTCCGCTCGTGTCCCGGGTTGGCCAGCAGCTCGGCCGGGGGGCCGCTCTCGACCACGACCCCGTCGGCGAAGAAGGCCAGCCGGTCGCCGACCTCCCTGGCGAAGGCGATCTCGTGGGTGACCACGACCATCGTCATGCCGTCGGCGGCCAGGCCGCGCATGACCTCCAGCACCTCGTCCACCAGCTCGGGGTCGAGCGCGGACGTGGGTTCGTCGAACAGCATCAGCTCCGGGCTCATCGCCAGCGCCCTGGCGATGGCGACCCGCTGCTGCTGGCCGCCGGAGAGCTGGTGGGGCCGCTTGTGCGCGTGCGCGGCCAGGCCGACGCGCTCCAGGTGCTCCATCGCGGTCGCCCTGGCCCGCTCCGCCGAGACCCCGAGGACGTGGACGGGGGCACAGGCCACGTTCTCCAGGGCGCTCTGGTGGGCGAACAGGTTGAACCGCTGGAACACCATGCCGATCCGGCGGCGGAAGACGGCGAACTCCTTGGGCGTCCACGGCCGGTAGCGGCCCTCGCGCAGGCTGTGCCCGACCTCCTCGCCGAGCACCCGCAGGCTGCCGCCGAGCACCGGCTCCAGCCCGTTGACGCAGCGCAGGAAGGTCGACTTGCCCGATCCGGACGGCCCGATCACGCAGCTCACCTCGCCCGGCGCGACGGTGAAGTCGACGCCGTTGAGCACCTGCGTGTCGCCGAAGCCCATGCGCACGCCCGTGGCGTGCACGACGGGGCTCACGCCGCCGCCTTCGGCAGGATCCGGGCCGCGAGCCCGCCGCCGCGGACCAGCCGTACGGCCTCGGAGCCGAACCGGCGTTCCAGGCGGCCCTGGAGGAAGGTCGCGACGGCGGTCATCAGCATGTACCACAGGCTCGCCACGATGAGCAGCTCCATGATCAGGTTGTTGGCCTTGTAGATCTGGCTGGCGTTGGTCATCAGGTCGTGCCCGGCCACCACGTAGACCAGCGAGGTGGTCTTCAGCATGGAGATGAACTCGTTGCCGGTGGGCGGGATGATGATCCGCAGCGCCTGCGGCAGCACGATCACGCGCATGCGCTTGGCCGGGGTCATGCCCAGCGCGTACGCGGCCTCGGTCTGGCCGTGGTCGACGGCCTGGATCCCGGCCCGCACGGTCTCGGCGAAGTACGCCGCCAGGTTCAGCCCGAGCCCCAGCATGGCCGAGGTGAACCCGGTCATCACCTCGTTGGTGTCCCACTTGACGCCGATCATGGTGAACGGCACCTTGAGCACCAGCTCGGGGAACAGGAACGCCAGGTTGTACCAGAAGATGAGCTGCACCAGCACCGGCGTGCCGCGGAAGAACCAGATGTAGAGCGTGGCCAGCCCGCTGAGCACCGGGTTGTGCGACAGCCGCATGATCGCCACGGCGACGCCGAGCACCAGCCCCAGCACGGTCGCCAGCACCGAGATCTCGATGGTGACCCAGACCCCGGCCAGGATGCGGTCGTTGAACAGGTATTCGGCGACCTTGCCCCAGTCGAGGCGCGGGTTCACCACGACCAGGTAGACCAGCCAGCCGGCGATCGCGGTCACGACGGCCGCGGCCAGCAGGCGGCCCCAGTGGCGCGTCCTGGCGACCGGGACGTGCTCCCCGGACGGCCCGGTGAAGGGTTCCGTGCGCATGGTCACTTACCGCCGTTGACGACAGCGGACTGGACGGCCAGCTTGTCCAGGTTCCACGCCTTCAGCAGCTTGGCGTACTCGCCGCCGGTGATGAGGGAGTCGAGCGCGCCCTTCACCGCGTCGACGAGCTCCTTGTCGTCGGGCTTCATGCCGATGCCCCACGGGCTCTCGGTGCCCTCCAGGGCCATCGCCTCGACCTCCAGTTTGGAGTCGGCGGCCTTGCTGGCGGCCACCACGTAGTCGGTGATGGTGGCCTGCGCCCGCCCGCCGGTGACCTGGATCAGGGCCTCCTGGTCGCCGGGGAACTTCAGGATGTTCACGGCCGTCTTGCCGGCCTTCTTGCAGTCGGCGTCGTACCCCTCGGCCAGCTCCATGGACGAGCCGTTGTCGACGACGGACACCGTCTTGCCGCACAGGTCGGTCGGGCCGCCGATCTTGGCCGGGTTGCCCTTCTTGACCAGCAGACCGGCGCCGGCCTGCACGTAGTCCACGAACGTGACCTGCTTCTGCCGGTCCGGCGTGTCGCTCATCGAGGAGATGACGAAGTCGTAGCGGCCGGTGAGCACGCCGGGGATCTGGGAGTTGAACTCCTCGTCGGAGATGGTCACCTTGGCGCCGAGCTTCCTGGCGATGGCCCTGGCCAGCGCCGGGTCGAAGCCGATCGCCGTCTTGCCGTCGCTCGCGTACAGCTCCATGGGCGGGTAGCCGACGGACGTGACGACCTTCAGGCCCTGCGTCTTCAGGCGGGCGGGCGCCTTGGCGGCGAGAGCCTGGTCCGGGGTGATGGCGTTGATCACGTCGGCCGCCTTCTCCTCGGTGGGGGCCTGGTCGAGCGTGACCGCCGCCGCGCCGCCGTCCGCGGGGGCCGCGGCGTCGCCGCCGCCGTCCAGGGACTGGGCGCCGCAGGCGGTGGTGGCGGCCAGCAGCGCGCCGGCGGCGAGGGCGGAGAGAGTGCGGATGTTCACGAGGGGGTGCTCCTTCAGGATCGCTGCCAGCGGACTTCGCCGCCGACGACGGTGGTGAGGACCTGGGTGCGCAGCACCGCCTCCGGCGGCTCCAGGTACGGGTCGGTGTCCACGGCGATGAAGTCGGCGAGCATGCCGGGCGCGAGCACGCCCTTGCGGTCCTGCTCGCCGGCCGCGTACGCGGCGCCGAGGGTGTGCGCGGTGATCGCCTCGGCCATGCTCAGCCGCTGCTCGGGCTGCCAGCCGCCGACGGGCGTGCCGTCCTGCCGGGTACGGGTGACCGCGGCGTACAGCGCGGCCCACGGGTCGGGGCTCTCCACCGGCGCGTCGGAGCCGAAGGCCAGCGCGACCCCGGCGTTGAGCATGCCTCGCCAGGCGTAGGAGGCCAGGTCGTGGCCGGCGAGCAGCGAGTCCACCAGGGCGATGTCGGTGGTGCAGTGCACCGGCTGCATCGAGGCGACGACGCCCAGCCTGGCCATCCTGGTCAGGTCCTGGGGGCGCAGGTGCTGGGCGTGCTCGATGCGGTGCCGCAGGCCGGCGGTGGTCCCGATCGCCTCGTAGGCGTCGAGGACCAGCCGGTTGGCGCGGTCGCCGATGGCGTGCGTGGCGACCGCGATGCCGGCCGCCGCCGCCTTGCTGAAGATCCGTACGAGGTCTTCGTACGGGGTGACCGCGATGCCGGTGTTGTCGTGCTCACCGGCGAACGCCTGGTGCATGTGGCAGGTGTGCGAGCCGAGCGCGCCGTCGCTGAACACCTTGACCGGCCCGGTGCGGACCCAGTCGTCGCCCTGGCCGGTACGGCGGCCCTCGGCGATGGCGGCCTCCAGGGCGACCGTGGGGATCGCCTTGTGCACGCGGATCTTCAGCTCGCCGGCGTCGCGCAGCTCCAGGTAGGCGGCCCGGCAGTCCTCGCCGTCGATGTCGTGCACGCTGGTCAGCCCGAACGACAGCAGCTCCTCCTGGCCGGCGCGCAGCAGGTCGCGCAGGTCGCCGGAGACCATGAGGGCGCGCAGCGGGTAGGAGGCGGACTCGCGCAGGATGCCGGTGGGCTCCCCGTACGCGTCCCTGACGATCTCGCCGCCGACCGGGTCGGGGGTGGAGGCGTCGATCCCGGCCATTCGCAGGGCGGCGGAGTTGGCCCAGACGGTGTGGCCGTCGACGTTGGGCAGCGCCACCGGCAGGTCGGGGCAGACCGAGTCGAGGGCCTTGCGGTCGGGCTGGACCGGCGGGTTCCAGATGTTGCTGTTCCACCGGCCGCCGAACAGCCAGGCGCCCGGTCGCAGGGTCGCCGCGTGCGCGGCCACCTTGGCCAGGGCCTCGTCCAGGGAGCGCACGTCGCGCAGGTCGACCGCGCCGAGGCTCTGGGCGTACTGGGCCGTGTGGATGTGGGCGTCGTACAGGCCGGGCAGCACGGCGGCGCCGTCGAGGTCCACCAGCTCGGCTCCCGGGCCCGCCGCCGCGCGCACGTCGGCCTCGGTTCCGACGGCGACGATCAGCTCGCCGTCCACGGCCATGGCCTGGGCGGCGGGGGCGCCGTTGGTGCCGGTGCGAATGGTGGCGTTGCGGTATACGCGCATGTCATGGATCTCTCAGGGGTTTCGGGTGGGGTGGTGCGGCTCACTGTAGAAGTGGTGGAAAGAAGTAGGAAGCGATATAAACACGACATTTAGCAGCGCTGAGGGCAAGGAACGCTTATGCTCAAGCCAGAACATCTGCGCACACTGCGTGAGGTCGTGCGGCTGGGGTCGTTCGCGGCGGCGGCGAACCGGCTCGGTTACACCTCCTCGGCCGTCTCCCAGCAGATGGCCGCGCTGGAACGGGAGACCGGCGTGCGGCTGTTCGACCGCTTCGCCCACAGCGTGCTGCCGACCAGCGCGGCGGAGGTGCTGGCCAGGCAGGCCGAGACCGTGCTGGCCGACATCGAGCGCATGGTGGCCACCGTCCAGGCGGTGCACCGCAACAGCGAGCCGCAGATCCGGCTCGGGCTGTTCCCCAGCTTCACCGGCGTGCTGGCCGACGTCATGCGGCGGATGGAGCCGGAGGACCGGGCCGGGATCCGGCTGTCGGTCGCCGAGTCGTCGCAGCTCATCGCCCGTCTGGGCAGCGGCGGCGAGATGGACGCCGCGGTGGTCTACCAGGTCGGCAACACCGGGCTGTCGTGGCCGTCGGTGCTGACCAGGCGGTGGATCGCCGAGGACCGCTACCGGCTCGTCCTGCCCAGGCTCTGGCCGGACCTGTCGCCGTACCGGGCCGAGCAGCTCGTGGACCTGCCGTGGATCATGCACCATCCGGCCAGCAGCGACGCCACCCTGTTCGAGGCCCTGTTCGCCCACTGGAGCCTGCACCCGCGGGTGGTCTGCCACTCCGACGACTTCAAGATCACCCTGTCGCTGATCGGCGCCGGCGTCGGCGCCGCCCTCATCCCCGACCTCGCACTGCGCGGCCACGGCGAGGACGTCGTGGTGGTCGACGTGCCGTGGCTCAACATCAGCCGCAGCATCTTCACGCTGGTCCACCCCGATCGCGAGACCGCCCGCCTGCAGTGGCTGCTGGACGAGCTGACCGTCTGAACCGCCTCTCGACGCGGCCGGGGCCCATCTGCCAGCATGTGCCGGATCATCCCCCCGGGCCGCGGCCACCTGGCGTCGCCGTGCCCGCGCAAGGCTAAGGAGATCTTCCACCGTGGAACGCGAGGCGGCGATCGCCCAGTCCGCCGAGGCCATCCGCCTCCACAGCGGGCACCACATCCTCATCGAGGCCGGCCCCGAGCCCGTCCTCGACCGCCTCGGGCGCGACGACCGCCGCACGCCGGACGGCCCCCTGCGGAACTGGACGTACGTCGTCAAGGACATGATCGACGTGGCCGGCCTGCCCACCACCCGCGGCTCCGCCCTGTACGGCGCCGAACCGGCCCTGGCCGACGCCCGCTGCGTCGAGCTGCTGGACGCGGCCGGCGCGCTGCTGGTCGGCAAGGCGAACCAGCACGAGTTCGCCTGGGGCGTGACCAGCGAGAACCCGCACTGGGGCGACGTGGGCAACCCGCGCCACCCGCACCTGACCCCCGGCGGTTCGAGCGGCGGCACCGCCGCGGCGCTCGCCGCCGGGATCGCCCGGTTCGGGCTCGGCACCGACACCGGCGGCTCGGTGCGCATGCCCGCGGCCTGCTGCGGCGTGGTGGGCCTGCGTCCGCGCTCGGGGGCCGTGCCCGCCGCCGGGGTGGCGCCGCTCGCGCCGTCCTTCGACGTGGTCGGCCCGATGGCCGCCTCGGTCGCCGACTGCGCCCGCGTCTGGCAGGCGCTGACCGGCGAGGCCGTCGAGCCGCCCGACTCGCTGGCCGGGCTGGTCGTGGGCGTCGCGGAGGGCTGCGACCAGGCCGGGGACTTCGCCGAGCTGGGCGCGCGGCTGCGCGAGGTGGCCCTGCCCGCCGAGGTGCTGGAACCGTACTGGACGATCGTGGGCGCGCAGGCGCGCCGGACGCACGAGGGCACCTTCCCCGAGTGCGCCGCCCGCTACAGCCCCGGGGTACGGGCCAAGCTGGCCGCCGCGGGCGGCGTCGGCCACGAGGAGTACCGGCGGGCCGTCGAGCGGCTGGCGGCGCTGCGGACCGCGTTCGCGGCCGCCGTCGAGGGCATCGACCTGCTGGTCATGCCGACGCTCGGCGCCCCCGCGCCCCGGGTCGGCTGCGACGAGGCCCGGGTGCGCGGCGAGGTCGGCCGGATCACCGCGACGGTGTCGGCGCTCGGCCTGCCCGCCCTGGCCGTCGGCGACCTGCAGCTCGTCGCCGAGAGCGAGGCCGCCGTGCTGCGGGCGGGGATGTGCAGGGAGGCCCGCGGCGGGACGATCCCCGAGCCGCGCTGACCCCCGGGGATCGGCTGGTCAGGCCGCCCGGGGCAGGCTCCACGGATCCACCGGCACCACCTCGGCGCACCGGCCGTACGGGTCGAGCAGCCGCCCGTACAGCTTCGTCTGGCGCAGCACGATCTGCCGGTCGGCCACGGTCACGTGCGGGAAGCGCTCCTCCAGCCGCACCACCAGCGGATGCAGGTCGGCCACGCCGTGCAGGCCCACCGTCAGCAGCATGTTCCGCGGCCCGGCGAGCGCCGCGCAGGTACGCGTCTCCGGCCAGCCGAGCAGCGCCCGGCCGGTCTCCTCCAGCAGCGCGTCGGGCATGCGCAGCCACAGCAGCGCGGCCGAGTGCCAGCCCGCGTGCGAACGTGCCAGGTCGCAGCGGAAGTCGAGGTCGCCGGTGGCCACCAGCCTGGTCAGCCGGCGCTGCACCGTGCGCTCGGACGTGCCCACCGCCCTGGCCAGCTCGGCGTAGGGCGCGCGGCCGTCGGGCAGCAGGGCGGTGAACAGCAGCCGGTCGATCTCGTCCATCTCCCTGGTCGACTCCGGCGCGGCCGGCCGCCTGGCCAGGGCGGCCGCGGTGCGCGGCGGCAGCACCCGCAGCCGCCACCGGCACGACGCCTCGAACACCCGCGTGGCGACGTGCGTGCGGACCTTGGCCACGCCCGGCACCCGGGGCAGCGCGGTGAGCACGTGGTCGGCCAGGGCCGGCATCGACGGGGCCACGGCGATCACGAACAGGTCGTGCCCGGCGGCGACGTGCTGCACGGTGATCAGATGGCGCTCCCGCGCCAGCGCCGCCGCGACCTCGGCCGCCGCGCCGGCCGCGCAGTCGATCTCCAGGAACGCCATGCTCAGCGCGTGCATCTGACGGGGGCCGAGGGCGACCGTGGTCCACGCCTCGCCGGTGCTCGTGAGCCGCTGCCAGCGCCGCGCCGCGGTCACCGGGTCGGCCCCGACGGCTGCCCCCACCTCCACCCAGCTCGCCCGCGGGCTGATCTGCAGGGCGTCGATGAGCTCAAGGTCGGACTCGGCCAGCAACGACGGCGGCTGCACGCCGGAATCCTGCACTGATCCTCCCTTGATGTCTGATTGCTGCGTTCCAGCGGTCGGGACACCCTATACCGGGATCCTGGGCCCCGACCGCCGTCAGGCGCAGCCACCGGAAAGGGAGACCCGCGGATGACCTCGCTCGGCCGGGCCAGGATGGTCGGCGTGCTGGGCGGCATGGGCCCGGCCGCCACCGTCGACTTCTACGGCAAGCTCGTGGAGGAGACCGCCGCCACCAGCGACCAGGAGCACGTGCCGGTCGTCATCTGGGGCGACCCCCGCGTCCCCGACCGGTCGACGAGCCTGCTCGGGCAGGGCGAGGACCCGACCCCGCAGTTGCGGCGCGGCATCGGGGCGCTCAGAGGGGCCGGGTGTGAGCTGCTGGCGGTGCCGTGCAACACCGCGCACGCGTTCGTGCCGCGCCTGGCCGAGGAGGCCGGGCTGGAGCTGGTCAGCATCGTCGAGGTCACCGCCGCCGCCCTCGCCGCCGACGGCGTGCGCGCCGCCGGGCTGCTGGCCACCACCGGCACGCTCCGCGCCGACCTGTACGGCCCCGCGCTGCGCCGGCACGGCGTGACCCCGATCGAGCCGGACGAGCCCGGCCAGCGCGAGGTCATGGCCGCCATCGCCGCCGTCAAGGGCGGCCGCGCCGGCCGGGAGCACGCCGACGCGCTGGCCGCGCAGGCCCGCTCGATGGCCGCGCGCGGCGCGCGGCGCGTGGTGGCCGCGTGCACGGAGGTGCTGCTCGCCCTGGACCCGGCCACGGTCCCGGTCCCCGTCGTGGACCCCGCCCGCCTGCTGGCCCGCGAGGTCGTCCGGGTGGCGCTGGCCGCGCGCGGCTGAACCGGACTTCTTTCACTTCCGCCTCTCAAGTCACATCCAAGCCACTTCCAATCTCCGGATGGTGGGCTTGGCGCATGAGCTGAGGACGTGCCCGCACGTCCGCGAGCCGGGGGGCTCGCAGCTCGATGTGAAGGGAGGTTACGACCATGAGCAAGAAGATCGTGAGTCTGGACGATCTGGGTGACGAACTGGCGGTGATCGAGGAGGCCGATCTCGGCCTCGTCGCGGGCGGCATGCGGATGCAGCGCTGCTACGGCACCAACGGGAACCCGCCCACCGACTGGGTCTCCGACTACTGATAGAGACGATTCGCGGTCGCGTGGGAGGGGGGCCCGCTCTCCTCCCGCGCGGCTGGGGGGACACGTGCTACTGATTCTGAGCGAGCCCGGCGACGCGACCGTCGACCTGGTGCTGCCCAAGCTGAAGGCCCGGGGCGCGGACGTCCTGTGGTGGGATCCGGGCGAGTACCCGTCCGCCGCCCGGCTGACCGCGCGCTTCGGCGCGGACGGTGAGGAACTGGCCCTGACCAGGGACGGGCAGGTCTTCGACCTCTCCGGCACGACGGCCGTCTGGACCCGGCGCCCCGGACGCCCGCGCGCCGCGGACGACGTCACCGCGGACGACCTCCGGGCGCGGGTGGGCGAGCTGTCGGAGTGGTTCACCGACGGCTTCTGGGACCTGCTGGACGCGCGCTGGCTGCCGGCCCGCCAACCGGTGCTGCGCAGGGCGCACAACAAACTGGTCCATCTGGCCCTGGCCCGGCGGCTGGGCTTCGCCGTGCCCCGGACGGTGATCACCAACGACCCGTCCGAGCTGGTGCCCGCCTACGAACACGCGGACGGGCGGCTGATCGCCAAGGCGATGGAGCACACCCTGTTCGAGATCGACGGCGGCGCGCACGCCGTCTACACGACCGTGGTCACCCGGCGGTCGCTCGGCGGCCGGGGGCGGATCGTCCACGAGCCGGTCATCCTCCAGCCGTACGTGCCCAAGGCGGTGGAGCTGCGGGTCACCGTGGTCGGACGGCAGGTGTTCACCGCCGAGATCGCCTCCCAGGACTCGCCGCGCACCCGCGACGACTGGCGTCACTACGACTTCGCCCGCGCCCGCCACAGCGTGCACCGCCTGCCGGACGACGTCGCCCGCCGCTGCGTCGACCTGGTCGCGGCGCTCGGCCTGTCCTTCGGGGCGATCGACCTCATCCTCACCCCCGACGGGGAGTACGTCTTCCTGGAGATCAACCCCAACGGCCAGTGGGCCTGGATCGAAGACCTGACCGGCCTGCCCATCAGCGACGCCGTCGCCGACTGGCTGACCGCCGGAGAAACGGACGCGCAATGACTCAGCTCTCCCTCGGGCCGGCCCTCGAAAGCGGCGTGAACCTGCTGCACGGGCTGACCCGCCGGCGTTCGGCCGTGGAGGAGGCCCGCCGCACCGCCGCCGCCTGGGCCCAGGCGCACCCGCGGCTCGGCGCCCAGCTGGTGACCAGCCCGCGTCCCGGCTCGCCGGTCGTCGACTACGACCTGCTGCTCGACCACCCGTCGGGCGGCACCATCATGCTCGGCGTGCAGGCCGAGGACGGCACGTCCTGGCTGGTCGACCACTCGACCCACTGGGCCGCCGGCTACGTGCTGACCGTGGACGGGACGCACGTGTCGGTGTCCGAGGCCATGCTCATGCTGCGTTCGCTGGCGCGTCCCGGGATGTCGCCGCAGGAGGAGCTGGTCCGGTTCTGCGTGCTGCGCAACGCCGCCGAGCAGGAGGAGGTCGGCCTGGCCGACGTCCAGGCCGCCGCGGACGGGTTCCGCAGGCGGCGCGGCCTGCTCGGCCACGACACCATGAGGGAGTGGCTGGACCGGATGGGCATGAGCGCCGAGGCGTTCCACGACCACATGACCATGACCGCCAAGGACCAGCGGTTCCGCGCCCGGAAGCGGGCCGAGCTGGCTCCGGCGTACCTCGACCGCCATCGTGACCGGTTCGCCCAGGTACGGGCGGCCTGGGTGCTGTCGGACGACCCGGTCGAGGTGGCCGAGCTCGACGGGCTGCTCGCCGGCCGCTGGGACCTGCGGCTGACCAGGGCCCGGACGTGGGCGGGCGAGCTGCCGGTACCGCTGCGGGAGGTGCCGGCCGGTGGCGCCGCCGGTCCGGTCCCCTACGAAGAGGGCTTCCTGACCGGCCAGGTCGTCGAACGGCAGGAGGCCGTGGCGGACGCGGCCACGCTGAAGGCCGCCGGCGCGGCCGCCTTCGAGGAGTGGCTGACCGGCGCCGCCCGGGAGGCCGGGGTCACCTGGCACTGGCTCTGACGCGTCCGGCGTCCTCAGCGCCGAACCATTTGGAGTGATTTCTCCGGGCATGTCGGTGCCTTCCGGTACTGTGCCGCAGGTGCGGCGGTTGATCACCTCTCGGGGCTTGTGGTGGGCGCTCGCGGCGGCGGCCGTGGCGGTGGCGGCGGTCGTGTTCGTCCGCCGTTCGCGAACGCCGTACCCCGCTCTGCCCGGCGAGCGTCCGGCTCCGGAAGCACGGCCTCCCGAGCGGGACGCGCCGCCGCCGTGGCCGCCCGTCCCGATCCTCGGCACGCCGACGAAGGCGGACATCGAGCGCTACGCCACCAGATCGGGCGGCCTCTTCGACCACCCCGCCGTCGCCGCCTTCCTCGCAGACCGGCAGCCCCTCGACGGCCCCACCCGGCGGCGGCTGAACCGCTGGGCCATGGCTGCATTGGCGGTCGTCCTGCTGGCCGGGGGCGCGCAGGTCCTGGAGTCGGCGGTGTTCTCCAAGGGAGGAGACGTCGCGGCCGAGGCCGATTACCTGCCCTGCGCCCAGGTGTACGCGGACGCCGGCGTCGCCTGCGCCACGGAACCGCGGTGGCAGGTGGATTCCGGCTCGGAGCCGGACCGCGAGTGGTCCCCGGCTCTCGACCCGGCCGACCAGCAGCGCGCCGAGTCCCAGGAACCGCCCCTCGCCCAGGAGGCCGTCGACGCCGACTGCCGTCCGCGGACGGCCAAGCCGCACGTACGCGCGATCAACCCCAAGGTCACCCGCGCGGTCAACCGGCAGTGGCGGCGGATCGAGACCTGGCTCAAGGCCAACGCCCCCAAGAGCTACCGCACGCTCGGCCGGCCGGGAAGGGCGAGGACCATCGCGGTCGCCGAGGCCCAGGCAGGCCTGTCCTTCCCCGACGACCTGCGGGCCTCGCTGCTGCGCCACAACGGCTCCGCCGTCATCGAGGGCACCTGGCCCTTCGGCTTCCTGGACAACGTGAACATGACCATCCGCCAGATCCGCGACCACTGGCGCACCCTGTGCGAGATCGACGCCACCGACGACTCGGACGACCCCCGCACCGAATGGTGGGACGGACGCATGATCCCCGTCGGCTCCGACGGCACGGGCAACAGCCTGGTGGTCGACTCCGTACGCCGTGACGTCGGCAAGACCGAGCACGCGGGCAACATGAGCTTCACCCCCGGCGGGATCCGCATCCGCTCCTACCACGCCCTGCTGAAGGCGACCGCCGACGCCCTGGAGACCGGCGGAACCGTCGGCCACTGGAAGCCCGAGGCGGCCGACGGCCAACTGGAGTGGAACCTCCCCTGACCCACCCGCCGCACCCGTCGACAGCGCCGCGCCCGGGTGTCACGATGCAAGGATGATCGCCCCCCAGGTCATCGCACCCTCCGCGCAGTACGTGGCCAGAAGGCTGGTCCTGGCCGGCGCGGCGGGGATCGTCCTCACCGTCGCCCTCCTCGCATGGGCCGCCCTGACGCCGGACCTCATCCCCTCGTTGGGGGCGCGCTACTGCGGCGAGTACACCGGCTGCGTCGGCTACCTCTTCCTGACCTGGGAGTACGGCCGGTGGGTCGCGCTGGTCGCCGCCTGGCCGTTGCTGCACCTGCTCCGCGTACGCCCGGCGTGGCAGGCCACCCTGATGGCCGCGCTGTACCTGGTGGCCATCTGGCAAGTGGCGCTGCTGCTCATGCCGGCCGACTTCGTCATCGGGTTCTACCTCATCCTCCTCAGCGGCGTGATCGCCTTCCCCGCCGCGGCCTGGACGACCATGCCGCACCTGCCGCGCGCCGTCCGGTTCGTCACCGCCGGCATCGCTCTCGCGGTCTGCGCCGTCACCTGGCCGCTCGTTCAGTGACGCGCAAGCGGGCACGCCGCCCGCTCCTAGTGATCGCCAAGACGTCCCCAAGCGCCTCCTGCGACCGTGAGTGCGCGACATTCACCACGACAAGAGGGGGACGTTCCCAGATGAACGACTTCGAGACCGGCGCCCGCGAGCTCGACGACAACGAGCTCGCCGCCGTCACCGGCGGCATGTGGGCCAACTACGACTGGATGAACTACGACTGGCGCGACGCCGTCATCGACGCCCTGCCGTAACCGCGCGGCACACCGCCGGGGCCGCCTCACGCAGGGGTGGCCCCGGCCTCGCGCCGGATCAGGGCCGGCCCATCGTGCGGACCACGACGGTCGCGGTCGCCGTGGCCACGACCTCGCCGCCCGGGCCGAGGAGCTCGCCGGCGAGGAAGCAGACGTCTCTGCCGCGCCTGACCACGCGCCCCCGCCCGACGAGCCGCCCGGGCCGCGCGGGACGCAGGAACTGCACATGGAGGTCGAGGGTCGGCGCGAACTGGTCCTCCGGCAGCGTGGCCACCAGCGCGGGCCCCAGCGTGTCGTCGAGCATCGCGGCCAGGAAGCCGCCCTGGACCACGCCGACCGGGTTGGCGAACTGCTCGCCCGCCCGGAAGGCCACCTCGATCGTGCCCGCCTCCGGATCGACCTCGACGAGCTCCCAGCCGAGCAGCGCCGCCGCCGGCGGCGGCGGAACCCTGCCGGCGACCATGTCCCAGAACATCCCGCGTCTGTCCGCGTGCGTGGTCATGCCCGCCATTCAACAGCCCGCCACCGACAGTCCGGCGGCAATGGGCTAGGCCCAATGCCGGGAAGTTAAGACGGCTGGCGGTCGAGTCAAGGTGTTCGGCCGAACCTGGGACATGAGAACGGAGATCCAGTAGAACGGGTGATCTT
>NZ_JBSFGJ010000054.1:0-33090 GCF_053596515.1 Nonomuraea sp. NPDC001684 | reverse complement strand
AGACCGAGACGAGCGACTTGTCCACGAGCGAGGCGAGATCGTCCGGGTCGCCGCCGCACACCTCCGCGACGGCCTCGTACGTCGCGCCGCCGGAGCACGCGTGCTGCCGCTCCAGCAGGTACGCGCCCAGGTCCTCCCGCGCCACCAGCCCGAAGTCCTCCAGTTGCCGGGGCACCAGCCAGGAGTAGGCGTCGTAGAGCAGCGCCGCCCGGACGTCCGCGGGCCGCATCCCGGAGGCCGCCCACAACAGCGGCGCGACGTGCGCGGAGAAGACGGCCGTCACGTCCGGCGAGCGGTCCATGGAGGAGCAGCCGGGCCCGCCGCCGCGGACGACCGCCCGGATGCGCGGGCCGTCCAGGACGCCGCTCACCAGCAGCGCGCACGCGCCGTCGGTCTCCAGGCAGCAGTCGGCGGTGCGCAGCGGCGTGCAGACGTACGGTTTGGCCAGGTAGGCGGCCAGGTCGAGGGGCTCGCGGCGCAGGGCTCGCGGGTTGGCGGCGGCGTTGCGCCTGGACTGGGCGACCACGGCGTGCAGGTGCTCGGCGGTGAGCCCGGTGTCGTGCAGGTAGCGGGTCGCGGCCATGGCGAACAGCGGGATCGGCCCCGCCAGGCCGTAGGTGTGGCTTTCCAGGGGGCCGGTGGAGACGGTGTTCATCCGCGTGCCGGACCGCCCGTTGAGCGCCCGGAAGACCAGGACGTTCCTGGCCACCCCGGCGTGGATCAGCATGGCCGCGTCCCCCAGCACCGACGCCGCCTGTGTCCCGCCGCCGGCGATGTCGTTGTGCCAGCGCAGCCGCTCGATCCCCAGCGCGCGGGCCACCTGGACGACCGGCGCGGAGTCGTTCATGTGGTAGCTGAGCAGCCCGTCGACCTCGCCGGGGACGATCCCGGCGTCCGCGCAGGCGGCCCGGCACGCCTCGGCAGCGAGCTCCAGTTCGGTGCGCCCGGACTGCCGGGTCAGCGCGGTCATCCCGATCCCGGCCACGGCCGCGCACCCGGCGAAGGACTGCATCCCGCACGATAACACGTCCAGACAAGCGCTTGCTCGGCAGGCGGACGGCCGAGGCGCCAGAGGCGCCGTACGCGGAGTTTCCGGGTGGCCACAACGGCGGCGTCCCGCGCCCGAAGGCCGTCGCCGCCAGGTTGGGCGAGGTTCTGAGCAGCGGGAAGGCACAAGCCGTGACTGGATGTCTTCACGCGGGCTGCCCCGTCTTGTAATACGGAGATGTGATCAGCCGATAGCCCATCATCATCACCCCGAGGTGAGAGATGGATCTGCGCTACGTCAGATACGCGATGGCGATCGCGCGCGCCGGCAGCCTCCGCCGCGCCGCGACCGCGCTGCACATCGCGCAGCCCACGCTGTCGGAGCAGCTCAGGGCGCTGGAGAAGGAGATAGGCGTCGAGCTGTTCAGCCGTTCGTCCAGCGGCGTGCGGCTCACCGAGGCGGGCGAGGCGTTCCTGGCCCAGGCCACGGTCGCGCTCGACGCCTACGAACGGGCCGTGGCCGCCGCGCGCGGCACGGGCCGCACCGCCCGGCTGGGCGTGGCCGACGGGCTGGCCGACGTGGCCGCCCGGCTGCTCGCGCAGCTCCAGAACGTGCCGGTGCGGATCGCGCCGATGGGCACGGCCGAGCAGTTGGTCTCCATCGCCGACGGCACGTTGCAGGCCGGCCTCGGCTACGCCCCCGGCTCGCTGCCGAGGGGCGTGGCCCGCATGCTCGTCCACCGCTTCCCGGTCCGCGCGCTGCTCCCCCGCGACCACCCCCTGGCCGGGCAGGAGGCGCTGTCGCTGGCGGACCTGGCCGGCGAGCCGCTGATCATGCCCGAGTCGGACGCGGTCGCCGGGGCCCGGCGGTTCCTGGAGGGGTTCGTCCGGCATCGGCTGCATCCCCGGCTGGGCCCGGCCGCCGCCACCCATGACCTGGTGATCGACATGGTGGGCGCGGGGGCCGGCTACAGCCTGTGCGTCCACGAGGGCAGCGCGGTGCCCGACGCGCTCACCTTCGTGCCCATCAAGGAGGACGTGCCGCCGCTGGAGGCGGTCTTCCTGTGGAACCGGCAGGCCGACGTCCACGAGGTGGTGAGCGCGGCCCGCCACGTCGCCCGCTCTGGATAGCGCTATTATCTATCGATGCGCATCTCAGAACTGAGCGCCCGATCCGGTGTCGCCATCCCCACGATCAAGTACTACCTGCGTGAGGGCATGCTGCACCAGGGCGAGCAGACCGCCGCGACCCGCGCGGAGTACGACGACTCCCACCTGCGCAGGCTGCGCCTGATCCGGGCCCTGCTGGAGGTGGGCAGGCTCCCCGTGGCCGCCATCAAGCAGGTCATCGCCGCCGTCGACGACGAGACGCTGCCCATCCACCACATGCTGGGGATCGCGCACTACGCGCTCGGCCCGGTCGTCGAGCCCGAGCAGGACGAGGAGTGGCGAACCGCCAGGGCCGAGGTCGACCGGCTGATCGACGAGCTCGGCTGGAACGTCGTCGAGGACGCCCCCACCCGCGACGAGCTGGCGCAGACGATGGTCCGCATGCGCCAGCTCGGCCTGCGCGTCGACCTCGCGCCGTACGTCGAGGCCGCCAGGAAGCTGGTGACCGAGGTCGAGATGGACACCATCCCCTTCGACGGGCCGCGCGACGCCGCCGTGGAGGCCCTGGTGCTGGGCACCGTCCTGTACGGCAAGGCGTTCGACACGCTGCGCCGCATGGCCCAGGAGTCGGAGTCGGCCCGCCGGGTGGGGCAGCGCCAGCGGTAGGAGCCTGTCGGGGCCGGTCAGAGCACGCCGTTGCGGCGCAGGATCTCGACGGCCCGCACGGTGGCCGCGCCCCGCCATTCGAGCGCGCCGGCGGGCGAGATCCGCGCGTAGTCCACGACCCAGCCGCCGTCCTCCTGCTGCGTCCCGGCCAGCCGGTCGAGGTCGGCGGCGATCACCTCGGGCGCGAACAGCTCGCGCGCCGGCCGTCCGGGGTAGGGGGCGAAGTCGAGGGGGTGCAGCCGCTCCTCCGCGGTGCCGCCCTCCACGGGGACCCGGCCGTCCTCGGGGATGTGCGCGGCCAGCCGCTTGAGCAGCCCGGCCGCCTCGGGCCGCGTCCCGTGGACGGCGTCCAGGAAGCGCACGGCGAAGGAGAGCACGTAGGCGTGCGGCCGTTCGTCCAGCGCCTGGATCGCGTCGAGGCAGTAGCGGGTGGCCCGCTCCAGCCACGGGTGCGCGGCCACGGCCGGGTCGTGGGCGGCCACGCCGTGGGCCGCCGCCGCGGAGACGGCCGTGATCTGCAATGACGAGGTGCTCGTGTCCGCGCCCGCCCACCAGGGCGCGGTGCCCTCGGCCAGGGTGAGCGGCAGCGCGAACGGCAGCCCGCCGTCGGGCATCGTCACCGACTCCAGCCAGTCGCACAGCGCGACGGCCTGCGGCGCGGTGTCGGGGCCGATCTCCTCGAACACCTCGAAGGCGTGCAGCGCCGCGCCCGGCTGGCTCTCCGGCGAGCGCAGGTCGGGCTCCAGGCCCCAGCCGTAGCCGCCGTCGGGGTTGCGGTAGGCGTCGAGGGCGCCGAGCACGGAGGCCGGGCCGGTCTCCTCCATGAGCAAGTGGAAGCGCCGCCGGTCCAGGACCCGCGCGTGCGTGGCCAGGAACCCGGCGACCGCCGAGAGATTGACGTTCATACGGCCATCGTGCCCGTCGCGCGAGCTCGGGTCTTGTCCGAACCGGACATGTCAGCCGGTGTCGTCCACCGGCCGTTTCAGCAGCCACGACGCGGCCCGCTGGAGCAGGGTCCGGTGGATCTCGTTGTCGTAGGACCTGGTGTCGTGCCCCAGCGCGTCGTAGACCACCCGGCCGCGGCGCACCGGTCGCGCCCACACCAGCGGCTGGCCGTGCGCGGAGGCCAGGGGACGCACGTCCGGCAGCACGTCGAGGTCGCTGTAGACCTCGTCGACCAGGTCGAAGTCGCGCAGGCCCGCCACGATGGGGTGGGCGGCGCCGTGCACCCGCACGCCGGTCCAGCCCAGGGGCGGGTGGTGCGACTTGGGCCAGTTCCAGCTGCCGCCGAGCACCCGCGGCCAGCCCTGCCAGTCATCGAAGCAGACCGCGGCCGTGTGCATGCACAGCAGGCCGCCGCCCCGGTCGAGGTGGTCGAGGAGCGTGGTGCGGGCCTGGGCGGGCAGCGCGAAGCGCCATTCGCCGCGCAGGTCGGCGAAGCGGTCCTGGCCCATCTGCCAGCGCAACGCGTTGACCGTGATGAGCTGCACCTCCGGCGGCTCGCTCAGCGCGCCCGCGATGTCCTCGGTGATCTCGGACTCGACGCCCACCTCGCCCAGCACGTCGGCGAGCGCGGCCGACGTGGCGGCGAAGTCGTGGAAGAGCCCTCCTGACAGGATCAGATTTCTCGCCACGCCCCCCAGCCCATCACGCCCGGCCCGCCTTGGCCACCCACAGTGCCGCCCCACAGTGCCGCCCCACAGTGCCGCCCCACAGTGCCGCCACCGGCCCCCACCGAGCCGCCCGGCCGGGCGACAGGGCATGATGCCGGACGTGGACTTCGAGGAATACCGCCCCATGTTGCTGGGCCTGGCCTACCGCCTGCTCGGCAGCATGTGGGACGCCGAGGACGTCGTGCAGGAGGCCTGGCTGCGGTGGGAGGGCGCCGACCGGAGCCAGATCAGGGAGCCCCGCGCGTTCCTGCTGACCGTGGTCTCGCGGCTGGCCCTCGACCAGCTGCGCTCGGCCCGGGTGCGGCGGGAGGCGTACACCGGGCCGTGGCTGCCCGAGCCGGTCGCGACGGGCGAGGCCGGGCCGCTGGACACGGCCGAGCTGCGCGACACCGTCTCCTTCGCGACCCTGCACCTGATGGAGAAGCTGTCGCCGCCGGAGCGGGCGGTGTTCGTGCTGCGGGAGGCGTTCGAGCTGCCGTACGACGAGATCGCCGAGATCGTCGGCTCGTCGGTGGCCAACGCCCGGCAGATGCACCACCGCGCCTCGGTCCGGGTGTCGCAGGGCCGCGACCGGTTCACGCCGACGAACGAGGACCACGCCAGACTGCTGACGAAGTTCATGGAGGCGGCCGGCGGCGGCGACCTCGACGCGCTGACCGAGCTGCTGCACGAAGACGTCGTCATGTGGAACGACGGCGGCGGCAAGGTCCGGGCCGCCCTGCGCCCGATCCTGGGTCGGCGCAAGGTCAGCGGCTTCATCGGCGGCCTGCTGGCCCGCTACGACTTCAGCCGGGCGCGCCTCGTCGAGGCCAACGGCCGCCCCGCCCTGTGGACGCACGTGGCCGGAAGCGACCAGCTCATCGCCATCGACGTGCGCGACGGCCGCATCCAGGGGCTCTACGGCGTGCTCAACCCGGACAAGCTGACCCGGGTGCGGCCGGACTGATCGGCCCGTCACTATAGTCGGCTTATGGATCTCGGCATCTCGGGCAAGGTCGCCCTGGTCACCGGCGGCAGCGCGGGCATCGGCCTGGCCGCCGCCAAGAGCCTCGCGCGCGAGGGCTGCGACGTGTGCGTCAGCTCGCGCAACCCGGAACGGCTCGCGGACGCGGTGGTGGAGCTGCAGCAGTTCGGCCACGTGGTGCACGCCGTGCTGGCCGACGTGGAGGACCCGGCGGCGGCTCAGCGGGTGGCCGACGAGACGCGCGACGTGCTCGGCCCGGTCGACATCCTGGTGGCCAACGCGGGCGGCCCGCCCACCGGCCGCTCCGACGAGGTCGGCCTCAAGGACTGGGACGTCGCGGTGCAGCGCAACCTGCTCGGCACCGTCCGGCTGATCCAGGCGGTGCTGCCGGAGATGCGGTCGCGGGGGTGGGGCCGGATCGTCACCGTCACCAGCTCGTCCGTGCGCGAGGCGATCGACGGGCTGGCGCTGTCCAACGCCATGCGGCCGGCCGTCGCCGGGCTCGTGCGCACGCTGGCCCGCGAGGTGGGCGGCGACGGCGTGCTGGTCAACAACGTGCTGCCGGGGGCGATCGACACCGAACGGCTGCGCGGCATGTCGGGCGGCGACGACGTGATCGAGGAGCGCGGCCGGGCCGTGCCGGTCGGGCGGGTCGGTCAGGCCGAGGAGGTGGGGGACGTGATCGCGTTCCTGGCCAGCGAACGGGCCTCGTACGTGAACGGCGTCTCGATGCTGGTCGACGGCGGCGCCAGCCGGGTCATCGCCTGAGCAACGCGGCGACGACGCCGGCCGCCCACTCCTCGTCCTTGTCGGCCGGGTCGACGAAGTAGGACAGGTTGGCCCGGTGGAAGCAGGCGCCCATCAGCAGGGCGGCCGCCGCGCCGGGGTCGAGGCCGGGGTCGGCGCGGCCCGCGGCCCGCTCGGCGTCGAGGATCTCGGCCAGCGCCCTGATCGGCAGGTGGGGACCGGTGTTGGTGGTGGCCAGCATGTGCTTGAACCGGGCCAGCAGCGAGGGGTCGGCCAGCATGCCGGAGGCGATGGTGGCGGCCTCGGTGTAGAACTCCAGCGCCGCCAGGGTGAAGCGGGTGAGGTTGTCGGCCAGGTCGCCCTCGCCCGTGCTCAGCCGCAGCCGGGCCAGCGCGGGGGCGAGCGCGGGCAGCCGTTCGAGCAGGACCGCGAGGAAGATCTGCTCCTTGCCGGCGAAGTGCTTGTAGAGCAGCGCCTCGGAGCAGCCGGCCGCCTGGGCGATGCGCCGCGTGGTCGCGCCCGAGATGCCGAACTCCCGAATGGCCTGCTCGGCGGCGTCGAGGATGCGCTCGCGGGTGCTCATCCGCCCATGATATGAGCGAGTGCTCACCAACCCACGCGTGCATGACATCCTTCCCTTAGGGACCATTGGGGAGAAGGTAGGGGAATGGACAAGCCGGTCATCGTGACGGTCGACGACGACCCGGGGGTGTCGCGGGCGGTGGCTCGTGACCTCAGGCGCCGGTACGGCCATGAGTACAGGATTGTCCGCGCCGAGGCGGCCCACGACGGCATCGAGGCGGTCAAGGAGATGCGGCTGCGCGGCGACGAGGTGGCGGCGATCCTGGCCGACTACCGGATGCCGCAGATGAACGGCGTGCAGTTCCTGGAAGCCGCCATGGACATGTACCCGTACGCGCGCCGGGTGTTGCTGACCGCCTATGCCGACACCGACGCCGCGATCCAGGCGATCAACGTGGTCGACCTCGACCACTACCTGCTCAAGCCGTGGGACCCGCCGGAGGAGAAGTTCTACCCGGTGATCGACGGCCAGCTCGACGCCTGGATGCGGACCGACCGGACGGCGCGTCCCGAGCTGCGCGTGGTGGGCGACCGCTGGTCGGCGCGCTCGTACCAGGTGCGGGACTTCCTGGCCCGCAACCACGTGCCCTACCAGTGGATGCTGGCCGAGGACCCCGAGGGCGCGCAGCTCGTCAAGGCGGCGGGCGAGGGTTGTCACCTGCCGCTGGTGGTCACCGAGGACGGCACCACGCTGGAGTCCCCCGACCAGGCCACGCTGGCCACCGCGGTCGGGCTGTCCACCACGCCGGCCACCGACTTCTACGACCTGATCGTGGTCGGCGGCGGGCCCGCGGGCCTCGGCGCGGCGGTCTACGGCGCCTCGGAGGGCCTGAACACGGTGCTGGTCGAGGCGCACGCCTCGGGCGGCCAGGCGGGCCAGAGCTCCAGGATCGAGAACTACCTGGGCTTCCCCGACGGCGTGTCCGGGCAGCAGCTCGCCGACCGGGCGCGCCGGCAGGCGCTGAAGTTCGGGGCCGAGCTGCTGAGCGCGCGCAAGGTCACCCATCTGGAGCCGCGCGGGCAGGCCCGGGTGATCGGGTTCAAGGACGGTGGGGAGATCGCCGCCCACGCGGTCATCCTGGCCACCGGCGTCACCTACCGGCGGCTGGAGGCGCCCGGCCTGGACGAGTTCGTCGGCCGGGGCGTCTTCTACGGCGCCGCGCTGACCGAGGCGCCGGCGTGCAAGGACAACGAGGTCTACATCGTCGGCGCGGCCAACTCGGCCGGGCAGGCGGCCGTCTACCTGGCGGGATTCGCGCGCAAGGTCCATTTGTTGGTGAGGAGTGATGGTTTGGAGAAGTCCATGTCCCACTACCTCATCGAGCAGATCAACGCGATCGACAACATCGAGGTCAGCCTCCTGACCGAGGTCGTCGCCGGCGCCGGTGACGACCACCTCGAACGGCTCACGCTGTCGACCAAGGGCGAGGAGCGCACGGTCGACGCCCAGTACCTGTTCGTGTTCATCGGGGCCGAGCCGTACACGTCGTGGCTGGGCGAGACGATCGAGCGGGACGCCAAGGGGTTCGTGCTGACCGGGCCCGACCTGGTGCAGGGCGGCAGACGGCCGCGCAACTGGGCGCTGCGCCGCGAGCCCTACTACCTGGAGACCAACGTGCCGGGCGTGTTCGCCGCGGGGGACGTGCGGGCCGAGTCGATCAAGAGGGTGGCCTCCGCCGTCGGTGAGGGCGCGATGGCCGTCGCGCTGGTGCATCGTTATCTGGAGAAGCAATGACCGACACCGTCGACATCGACGAACTGCGCAAGCTCTTTCTGTTCGAGCGGCTGACCGACGAGCAGCTCGGCAAGCTGGCCGCCAGCGGCCGGGTGCGCTCGTTCGCCCAGGACGAGGACATCGTCCGGCAGGGCGAGCCGGCCGAGTGCTTCGCCGTGCTGCTGGAGGGCGAGGTGCAGATGATCAACGAGACGGTCAGCGCCGGCACCGTCGCCATGCCGCGCGCCTCCCAGCCCGGCGTGTACGGCGGCGCGACCTCGGCGTACCTGGGCGACCGGGCGCCGGAGACCTACCAGCACACGCTGCGCGCGACCGCGCCCTCGCGGATCTTCCTGCTGCCCGCCAAGAAGTTCGCCTACATCGTGGCCGAGTGGTTCCCGATGGCGATGCACCTGCTCGACGGCATGATGTCGGGCGGGCGCATGCAGCGGGAGATCATCGACCGGCGGCAGCGGCTGACCGCGCTCGGCACGATCACGGCCGGGCTCACGCACGAGCTGAACAACCCGGCGGCGGCGGCCGTGCGCGCGGTGAGCGAGCTGCGTTCGCTGATCAAGGCGTCCCGCATCCAGCTCGCCCAGCTCGCCGAGGCCGGCATCCCGCCGGAGAAGCTGCGCACGCTGATCGAGGCC
Organism: Nonomuraea sp. NPDC001684; assembly: GCF_053596515.1. Taxonomy (NCBI): domain Bacteria; kingdom Bacillati; phylum Actinomycetota; class Actinomycetes; order Streptosporangiales; family Streptosporangiaceae; genus Nonomuraea; species Nonomuraea sp. NPDC001684. The sequence goes on along the minus strand of NZ_JBSFGJ010000054.1, from coordinate 23,994 downwards.
CAGGAGGCGTGCACGAGCAACCTGGGCAACCAGCCGCAACGCTCCCCGCTGGAGATCTCCGACGCCGAGGACGAGCTGGGCGAGGCGCTGGAGGACGTCGGCGTCGAGGACGCGTGGGAGCTGGCTCCCGCGCTGGTCAACGCCGGTTTCACCGCCGAGTACCTGCAGAAGATCCGCGGCAAGGTGGGCGAGGAGCACACTCCGGCCGCCCTCCACTGGCTGGCCGAGGCCGTCGAGATCTCCCAGATGCTGAACGAGGTCACCGAGGCCACCGAGCGCATCACCTCGCTGATCCGCTCGGCCAAGCAGTACTCGCAGATGGACCGGGCGCCGTTCCAGATGATCGACGTGCACGACCTGCTCGACAGCACGATCGCCATCTTCCGCGGCAAGACCCCGCCGGGCGTCAGCGTGGTCACCGACTACGACCGCACGCTGCCGCTCATCCCGTGCTACGCGGGCGAGCTCAACCAGGTGTGGACGAACCTGATCCACAACGCGCTCGACGCCATGGGCGAGGAGGGCACGCTGACCGTCCGCACGGCCCACGACGAGGACGAGGCGATCGTCGAGATCGGCGACACCGGCCCCGGCGTGCCCGAGGCGATCAAGGACCGGATCTTCGAGCCGTTCTTCACCACCAAGAGCGTGGGCGAGGGCACCGGGCTCGGCCTGGACATCTCCTACCGCATCGTGGCCGGGCGGCACGGCGGCGAGATCAAGGTGCGCTCGGTGCCGGGCGAGACCTAGTTCGAGGTGCGCCTGCCGCTGCGCGAGCCGGCCGCCGTCCAGTGAGCCGGACCGTCTGAGGCGGGCCTTCCGGCGCGGCGCGGGTCACCAGACGTTGTCCCGCGCCGTGTCGAGGGCCGTCAGCACGGCGCCCTCCAGCACCGCATTGCCCCCGACCCGGGTGGCCCTGACCTCGGTGGGCGCGGGCGACAGCTCGCCCAGCCGGGCGGCGACCTGCCCGGCCAGCTCGTCGCCGCCGTCCTGGCCGGTGGCCCCGCCGAGCACCACCAGGCCGGGGTCGAGCAGGGTGACGAAGGCGAAGGCGCCCTTGGCCACCCGGCGCGCCAGCTCCTCGGGCCGGGTGGTGTTCTGGAGCAGGATGCACAACGGCGTGCCCTCCACGTCGAGGAAGCCGACCTCCCCCGCGCCCCCTGACGCGCCGCGCCGCACCCGCCCGCCGAGCACGACCGCGGCGCCGATGCCGTCGTCCAGCCAGAGCAGCACGAAGTCGTCGCTGCCCTGGGCGGCGCCGGTGCGCAGCTCGGCGACCGCGGCCAGGTTCACCTCGTTCTCCAGGACGACGGGCACGCCCAGCCGCTCGCGCACGGCGCCCACCAGGCCGGGCCGCCACCCGGGCACGTCGTTGGCCACCGCCAGCTCGCCGTCCATGGGTTTGACCAGGCCGGGGGCGCCGATGACCACGTTGTCGAGCGCGCGGCCCCCGGCGGCCTCGGCGACCGTGGCAGCGACGAGGGCGACCAGGTCGCCGGAGATCTCGCGGACGGCCGAGCCGACCACGTGGCCGGTGAGGTCGGCGACCGTGACCTTGATCGCCGTGCGGCGCAGGTCGACCCCGGCGACGTGGGCGCGGCCGGCGACCAGCGCGTAGAGGCGGGCGTTGGGGCCGCGACGGTCCTCGCCGCGCTCGCCGGCCTCCTCGATGAGGCCGCCGCCCTTGAGCCGTTCGATCAGGTCGGAGACGGTGGGCCGGGACAGGCCGGTCAGCTCACGAAGCTGCGGAGCGGTCAGCGGACCGTGCTCCAGCAGCAGGTCGAGGGCGAGCCGGTCGTTGATCGCACGGGCCATGGACGGGGTCGCGGTCTTCACGCCGCTCATAATAGTCAGGAAGCCTCCCTGATAGCTCTTTTCATCAGGAAGGTTGCCTGATAGTTTCTGTGGCCATGAGCCCTCATCGCGCCATCGCGGCCGTCTTCGCCGCGCACGGAGCCGTCGCAGGCAGTTTCGCCACCCGCATCCCGTGGCTCCAGGAGCACGTCCACCTGAGCGCGGCGATGCTCGGGTTCGCGCTGCTCTGTCCCTCGATCGGGGCCTTCGCGGCGATGCCGCTGGCCAGTCGCCTGGCCCACCGGTTCGGCAGCCGCGCCACCACGCGCGCGCTGCTCGCGCTGTGGTGCGGCGGCCTGGCCCTGCCCGCCTTCGCCCCCGCCCCCGTCTGGCTGTTCGTCATCTTCCTGCTGTACGGCGCGTCGGCGGGCATGTGCGACGTCGTCATGAACGCCCACGGCGTCACGCTCGAACGGCATCTGAAGAAGCCGGTGATCTCCGGCCTGCACGGCATGTGGGCCGTCGGCAGCCTGGCCGCGGGCGGCCTCGGCACCCTGGCCGCGCACGCCGGCATCGACGCCCGCCTGCACCTGGGGATCGTCGCCGCCGTCCTGGTGGTCGCGGGCGGGATCGCCGGGCGCGGGCTGCTGCCCGACGGGCCGCGGGCCGCCGCCGGGCCCGCGCCGCGCCGGTTCGCCCTGCCCTCGCGGGCCATCGCGGCCATCGGCGTGGTCGGCTTCTGCGGGACGTTCGCCGAGGGCGCCAGCTCCAACTGGGCCGCGGTCTACCTCACCAACGTCGCCGACGCCGGGCCCGGCGTGGCCGCCGCGGGTTACACGATCTTCATGCTCTGCATGGCCGGCGCCCGACTGCTGGGCGACCGCGCGGTGCGCCTGACCGGTCCGGTGCGGGCGGTCCGGACGGGCGGGATCGTCGCGGTCGCGGGTGGCGTGCTGGTGGTCCTGGCCCGCACGCCCGCGCTGGGCATCGTCGGGTTCGCGTTGGTCGGGCTGGGGGTCGCGGTCATCGTGCCGCTGGTGTTCGCGGCGGCGGGGAACGCGGGGCCCACGCCGGGCGAGGGGGTCGCCGGAGTCGCGACGATCACGTACCTGTCGGGGCTGACCGCGCCGGCGGTGACGGGATGGGTGGCCGACGGCGTGTCGTACCCGGCGGCGTTCGCGCTGATCACGGGGATCCTGGTGGCGCTCACGCTGCTCGCGCCGGTGCTGCGGCCGCGCGAGACGGCCCCGGAGGTGGCCCTGGAGCGGCAGCCGGCGTGATACGCTCCCAAGCGAGCGCTTGGTTTATCTACGGAGAGGCCGCCGCATGAAGTTCTCGACCTTCCACCTCTTCCACCGCTTCGACGGGCAGAGCTTCAAGGACGTCTACGACTACCATCTGGAGCTCATCGAGCTGGCCGAGGAGCTGGGCTTCGACGGGGTGCGGCTGGCCGAGCACCACTTCCGCGACTACGGCGTGGCCCCCAACCTGTTCACCATGCTGGCCCACGCCGCCGCCCGCACCTCCCGGCTCCGGCTCGGCACCGGCATCGTGGTGCTGCCGCTGCACAACCCCGTCCACGTGGCCGAGGAGGCCGCGCAGGTGGACGTGCTCTCCGGCGGGCGGCTCGACCTGGGGATCGGGCGGGGGTACCAGAGCTTCGAGTTCGAGGGCTTCGGGATCGACCTGGCCGAGGCGCGCGACCGGTTCAACGAGGCGCTGGAGGTGATCCTCGGGCTGTGGACGCGGGAGTCGTACCGGCACGAGGGCAAGTTCTACCGGACCGGCGCCGAGGTCTCGCTCGTACCGCGTCCGCTGCAGTCGCCGCACCCGCCGCTGCACGTGGCCGCGGTCTCCCCCGAGACCGTCACCATGTACGCCGAGCGCGGCCTGCCCGTCCTGGCCGACCCCGCGGCGACGTTCCGCAAGGTCGTCAAGGCGGCCGAGACCTGGCGGGAGACGGCCGCGCGGGCCGGCCACCCGGCGGGCGCCGACCTGGTGGTGGCCCGCAGCGTCTATGTCGCCCCCACGCTGGAGCGGGCCCGCGAGGACCAGGCCAGGTTCGAGGCGTCCTTCGACCGCTCGCGCATCTTCAACGAGCGCAGCGCGCCCATCGACCCGAGGACCGGCAGGGCCGCCGAGGGCTTCGAGTACTACCAGGACCGCTACCTCAAGGGCGGCTCGGTCTCGCCGGACTTCCGCTGGGAGCAGCTTGAGGTCATCGGCGACCCCGCCCGCGTGATCGAGCAGATCTCGCTGCTCAGGGACGCCGGCTTCAGCAACCTCCTGTGCGACTTCGGCAGCACCAGGCCCATGCCGCTGGAGGACATGAAGCGGGTCATGCGCTTCTTCGCCGCCGAGGTCATGCCGGCCTTCGCCCCCGCAGGAGGATGACGATGATCCACAGCCTCACCCTGTCCGACGTCCTGGCCGACCACGCCCGCAGCCGCCCCCGGGTCACCGCCGTGGTGGACGGGGACGTGCGGCTCACCTACCCCGAGCTGGACGCCCGCGTGACGCGGCTGGCCGACGCCCTGGCCGGGCGCGGCGTGGCCGCCGGCGACCGGGTGATGTGGCTCGGCCAGAACTCGCACGCCGTGCTGGAGCTGCTGCTGGCCTGCTCCCGCCTGGGCGCGGTGCTCTGCCCGGCCAACTGGCGGCAGTCGGCGGACGAGCTGCGGTTCGTCCTGGCCGACCTGGCGCCGCGGGTCGTCGTCTGGGAGCACTCCGACACCGCCGCCGAGCTGGCGGACGAGGCGACGTGGGTGCGCGCGGGCGAGGCGTACGAGGAGCTGGTCGCCGGCGGCTCGCCGCGCGAGTTCCCGCAGGTGGACGACGCCGAGCCGGTGCTCGCCCTGTACACCGCCGCCTTCGGGGGCCGGCCGGCCGCCGCCCTGCTCAGCAGCGCCGCCCTGGTGGCCCACAGCGCCACGCTGCTCGTCGTACGGCAGATGGAGCCGGGGTTCACCTTCCTCAACGACGGGCCGCTCTTCCACGTCGGGACGATGATGTTCTGCCTGGCCACCCTCCAGATCGGCGGCACGAACGTGTTCACGCCCGCCTTCGACGCCGAGGAGGTCTGCCGGCTGGTCGACGCCGAGCGGGTGACGCAGGCGTTCCTGTTCGGGCCGATGATCGACGCGGTCGCGGCGGCGAACGCGGGCGGCAAGTACGACCTGTCCTCGCTGCGCTTCGTCGCCCACTCCGCCGAGTGGGACGACATGATCACCGTGGACGACTCGCCCTGGTGCCGCTCGAAGATGGGCGGGTACGGGCAGACGGAGGTGGGCGGCATGCTCACCTTCCTCGGGCTGGCCGAGGGCGGCGCGGGGTTCGCGGGACGGCCGTCGCCGCTGGTCCAGGTACGCATCCTGGATCCGGAGGGCGTGGAGGTGCCGACGGGCGAGGTGGGCGAGATCTGCGCGAGGGGCAAGACCCTCTTTTCCGGATATTTCGCCCGGCCCGACTTAAATGCAGAGAAGTCGCGGTATGGCTGGCATCACACCGGCGACCTCGGCCGCCGCGAACCCGACGGCACCATCACCTTCATCGGCCCCCGGCTCCGCATGATCAAGTCGGGTGCCGAGAACATCTACCCGGCCGAGGTCGAGCGCGCGCTCAGGACCCACCCGGCCGTCGCCGACGCCGCGGTGATCGGCGTGCCCGACCCGCGCTGGCACCAGGCGGTCAAGGCGGTGGTCGTGCTGAAGCCGGACGCCACCGCCGCGCAGGAGGACCTGGTCGCGCACGTCAGGGGTGAGCTGGCGGCGTACAAGAGGCCGCGGGAGGTGGTGTTCGCCGACGCCATCCCCAAGCAGGGTTTCACCCCCGACTACGACGCCCTCGACGCCGCGTACGGCGGCGGCAACTACCCGGGCGCCTGACCCCCGAGCCCGGCCTCCAGGCGCGGAGCCGGGCCGCGGCCGGGCTGGCGGGCCTTGCGGCGATGAGCCGTCTGGAGTTCGCCGACGGCCATCTCGGCTGGCTGGCCACCACCGCCGAGGCCGCCCGCGCGGTGCTGGGCGATCCCCGGTTCAGCGCCCGGCAGGAGCTCAAGCACCGGGCCTCGCCCAGGGCCCCCGCCGGGCTGGGCGCCCCCGCGCCGCCGGGCTTCTTCGCGGCCATGGACCCGCCGGAGCACACCCGCTACCGCCGGCTGCTCACCGGCCGGTTCACGCTGCGCAGGATGCGCCTGCTCGAACCGCGGATCGAGCGCATCGCCGCCGACCACCTCGACGCCATGGCCGCCGCCGGGCCGCCGGCCGACCTCGTGACGGCGTACGCGCTGCCGATCCCGTCGCTGGTCATCTGCGAGCTGCTCGGCGTCCCGTACGCCGATCACGACTGGTTCCAGGAGCTCAGCGCCCGGCTGGTCACCTTCGGCGCGGACGGCGCGGGGGCGCTCGCCGAGCTGACCGGCTACCTGCGCGACCTGGCCCGCCGCAGGCGCGTGGCGCCGGACGACGGCCTGATCGGCGACCTGACCGGCGAGCTCGGCGACGACGAGCTCGCCGGGCTCGCGGTGATCCTGCTGGTGGCGGGCCACGAGACCACGGCGAACATGCTGGCGCTGGGCGTGTTCGCGCTGCTGGAGCACGGACGCCCGGACGAGGACGGCGCGGTCGAGGAGCTGCTGCGCTGGTTGTCGATCCTGCATCTCGGCGCGCCGTCCAGGGCCGCGCTGGAGGACCTGGAGGTGGCCGGCGTGACGGTCAGGGCGGGTGAGACCGTGGCCCTGTCCCTGCCCGTGATCAACCGCGACCCCGCCGTGTACGCCGACCCCGACCGGCTGCTTCCGGACCGCCCGGAGGCGCGCCGCCACCTGGCCTTCGGGCACGGCGTGCACCAGTGTCTCGGCCAGCAGCTCGCCAGGATCGAGCTGCGGATCGGCTACCGGGCGCTGTTCGAGCGCTTCCCGGGCCTGCGGCTGGCCGTGCCGGCGGCCGAGGTGCCGGTCAAGCACGACGCCTCGGTGTACGGCGTCCGGAGCCTGCCCGTCACCTGGTGACCCGTTGCGCTCACAGGACGGCGAGCGGGGTGATCGGGCTGCCGGTGCCTCCCTCGATGCGCAGCGGCGCGGCCACGAAGACGAACTCCGTCCGCCCGGCCGCGCCCAGCTCCTCCAGCCACAACATCTCGACCAGGTGCACGCCGTGCCGGTGGAGCAGGATGAGGTGCAGGTCGTCGGCGGCGCACTCGTCGGCGAGCTGGTGTTCGTTCAGGCCGCCCACGGCGGCGTTGTCGCAGGCCACCGCCGACACGTCGTGGGCGGCCAGCCAGGCGCCGGCCTCCGCCGACAGCCCCGGCTGCCCCGCCCAGTACTCCTCGCGCGACCGCTGCCACACCAGCGGCCATCCCGTACGGACCACCGCGACGTCGCCGGGGCGCGGCGTGGCGATCTCCTGGAGCAGCCCGGCCGGGATCCGGAAGTCCGCCGGCAGGTGGTCGAGCCCCAGCCGCCGCGGCACGTCGAACAGCACGCCCCTGGCCACCACGCCGCCGACGTGCTCGATCCCGCACCTGGTGGCGCCGTAGGAGCGGACGCGGGCGGCCGGGTGGCCGTTGTAGAGCCGGTCGCCGGTCCACATGTGGCACAGCGCGTCCATGTGGGTGGTGGTGCCGTGGTGGCTGACCAGCAGGGCGTCGTCGGCCACCCGCAGGCCGTCGCCGACCGGGCGCGCGCCCGCGGCGTAGTCGCCGCCGTCCACGGACATGAAGTGCTGCGGCAGCGGGCGGCCCCGCAGGTGGGGGACGGTCGTGGGGGCCGCCGAGGAGGTGGCTCCCCTGATCGGCATGGCCAGGCTCAGCACCTCGCCCGTGACGGCGCTGCGCAGGGCCTCCAGGACGACGGCGGGGGTCAGCAGGTTGAGGGTGCCCCGCTGATCGTCTGGGCCGAATCGTCCCCAGTTGTTAGGCTCGTGCACCAAGTAAGCGCTTCCTTTCCTGCGGAGGTCTGATGTACTGCGATCCCCGGTTCTCCCGCGTGCGCGAGGCGTTCGAGCGGAACTTCGCCGAGGGCGAAGAGCTGGGCGCGGCGGTGGCCGTCCACCTCGACGGCGAGCTGGTCGTGGACCTGTGGGACGGCGTCGCCGACCGGCACACGGGACGCGCCTGGGAGGCGGACACCCCGGCCTTCGCGTACTCGTGCACGAAGGCGGTGGCGGCCACCGTGCTGCTCCGGCTCGCCGAGCGGGGGCTGGTGGACGTGCGGGCGCCGGTCGCCGACGTGTGGCCGGAGTTCGCCGCCGGGGGCAAGGAGGCGGTCACGGTCGAGCACGTGCTGACGCACTCCTGCGGGCTGCCGGTGATCGAGACGCCGGTGCCGGTGGCGGAGTTCGAGGACCTGCCGGCCATCGCGGCCCGGCTCGCCGGTCAGACGCCCCTGTGGGAGCCGGGGACTGCGCACGGGTACCACGCGCTGACGTACGGCTTCCTGGTCGGGGAGGTGGTGCGGCGGGTCAGCGGGAAGTCGGTGGGCGAGTTGGTGGCGGCGGAGATCGCCGGGCCGCTGGGGCTGGACCTGTGGGTCGGCGCGCCCGACGACGTGATCCCCCGCGCCGCCCGCCTCAAGGCCCCCACCCGCCCCCGCCCCGCCCCCGAGAACGCCGCGGTCGCCCCGGAGACCTCCGCTCCCGCCGGCGGAGGGACCGGGCCGGGGGCCGGTGGGGGGCGGGATCTGCTGGGTGAGATGGGCCGGGCGGTGCTCGATCCGGGCAGCCTGATGAACCGGGCGCTCGGCAACCCGGCCATCCGCCTGCTCGAAGGCGGCGCGAACAACCCGGTGATCCTGCGCGCCGGATGGCCCGCCGCCGGGGTCGTCACCACCGCCAAGGGCCTGGCCGGGTTCTACCGCGCGCTGGTCGGCGGCGACCTGCTGAGCTCCGCGACCCTCCAGGACGCCCTGCGCCCCCGCGTCAGCGGCCCCGACCGCGTGCTGTTCATGGACACCGCGTTCGGGCTCGGCTACATGCGCCCGTCGTTCACGTTCCCGATGCCGTCGGCGACCGCGTTCGGCCACTCGGGGATGGGCGGCTCGCTCGGCATGGGCGACCCCGACCGCAGGCTCGCCTTCGGGTACGTGATGAACCGGATGGCCGACAGCCTCACCGGCAACCTGCGCGGCCTGCGCCTGATCGAGGCGGTCTACCGCTCCCTGTGACCTCACGGCGCGCGTCACTGCATGGTCACGCCGCCGCTCACCGACAGCGTCTGGCCGGTGATGTAGGCGGCGCGGTCGGTGCACAGGTAGGCGATCAGCCCCGCGACGTCGGCGGGCGTGCCCAGCCGGCGCAGCGGGATCCCTTTGGCGATCTTGTCCACGAGCCCCGGCTCGGCCTCGGAGATCCGCCGGAGCATCGGGGTGTCGGTCGGCCCGGGGCAGACGACGTTCGAGGTCACGCCGCCCCTCGCGGCCTCCCGGGCGAGCGTCTTGGCCAGGCCGAACAGGCCCGCCTTGGTGGCCGCGTACGCGCCCTCGCCGCCCGAGCCGGCCCTGGCGCCGTCGGAGGAGACGAACACCAGCCGTCCCCAGCCCCTGGCCGTCATGCCGGGCAACAGCAGCTTGGTCATGAGCATCGGGCCGCGCAGGTTGACCTGCCACATGAGGTCCCAGTCCGCCGGGTCGCTCGCCGTGAACGGCTGCACGACCGACACCCCGGCGTTGTGCACGAGCACGTCCACGGGCCCGGCCTCGGCGCAGAACGCCTCGACGGAGGCGGGCGAGGCCAGGTCCACGGCCAGCGCCCGCGCCCCGGGCAGCGCCGCGGCCGTCCGGCGGGCGCCCGGCAGGTCCACGTCGGCGACGCTGACGCGGGCCCCGAGCGCGGCGAGGTCGGTCGCGACGGCCGTGCCGATCGCGCCCGCTCCCCCGGTGACGACGGCGACGCGGCCGTCGAGGCGCAGGCCGTCCATCACGTCCACGCCCGGACGAGGTCGGCCGCGGCGACGCGGGTGGCCAGCAGGCCGATCGTGTTGCGCAGGACGGCCTTCGCGTAGTCCTCGGGGATCCCGGCCACGGCGTCCCGCACCACCGTCACCCGGTAGCCGAGATTGACCGCCTCCAGCGCCAGCCCCGGGATGCCCAGGTTGAGCGAGACCCCCATCGCGACCACGGACGAGACGCCGAGGGAGCGCAGCGTCATGTCCAGCGAGGTGCCGGTGAACGGCGAGAACCCGTGGTGCCGCCGGCTCTCCAGGTCGCCGTCCTCGCGCAGTTCGGGCAGCACCTCCACGGCGGACGTGCCCTCCAGCATGTGCGCGGGGTCCTTGAGCAGGGAGACGATGAAGGGGCAGTTGCCGGTGTGCGAGCCCGCCCGGTCCGGCCGGAAGGCGGCCGTGCAGTGGATCACCGGGAGCCCGGCCGCTCGGGCCGTGCGCAGGACGCGGGCGGCGTTGGGGACGACGTCGTGACGGGCGCAGGCCGCCACCAAATCCGGAAATTTCGTGAGGTCGCCGACGACCCCCCGCTGCATCTCCATCACCAGCACGGCCGACCGCTCCACCCGCACCCTCCGTCATTTAGCCGAGCGCTTGCTTGGGTTCGCCACAGCATAACACCGCCCCCACGGCCTCACCGGACGTCACCTTTCATCACAAAGGGCGAAATTTCTCCAGACGTGACAACCCACACCCCGGGTGAGACCGTCGAATGCACGACGGCATGGCTGATGGGGGTTGGACTTGGTCCCTGGTTACCGTGAAGTTCGTCAGCTCGGCGCGGGCCGCACCGGCCGCGTGTTCCTCGCCACCTACCAGTCCACCGGCGCCTACGTCGCGATCAAGTACCTGAACGCCACCCTGCGCAGGGACTCCGAGTTCATGGACCGCTTCAGGGCCGACGCCCATCAGCTCGTCGAGCTCGACGACCCCAACGTGGTCCGCCTCTACGAGTACGTCGAGACCCCGGACCGGGCCGCCGTCGTCATGGAGCTGGTGGACGGCGTCTCGCTGCGCACACTGCTGGCCGAGCACGGCCGGACGGCCCCGGAGGCGGCCCTGGTGCTGCTCAAGGGCATCCTCGCCGCCCTGGCCGCCGCGCACGAGAAGGGCGTGCCGCACCGGGACGTCAAGCCGGAGAACGTCCTGGTCCAGGCGGACGGCACGAGCAAGCTGGCCGACTTCGGGGTGGTCGTGCACGCCGAGGAGCCGGGGGTGCCGGCGGGGAGCCCGGCGTACATGTCGCCGGAGCTGTGGACGCAGGGACGGGCCGGGCCGCCGGCCGACCTGTACGCGGCGGCCTGCGTGCTGTTCGAGGCGGTCAGGGGGCGGCCGCCCTACCGCGCGTACAAGGAGGGCGGGGACGGCGGGGACGGCGAGCTGGACGTCGCGGCCCTGCGGGAGCTGCACCTGGCGGCGCCGGTGCCGCTGGAGGTCGTCCCGGACGCCCTGCGCGACCTGCTCAGGCGCGGGCTGGCGAAGGACCCGGCGGCCCGGTACGCCTCGGCCCGGCAGTTCGCGGCCGAGCTGGAGGAGGACGCCGTCGCAGGATACGGGCCCGACTGGGAGCAGCGCGGCCGCCGCCGGCTCGCCGAGCTGGCCACGCTGCTGGCCCTGCGCTTCCCGCTGGCGGCCAGGACCGATCAGGACGCCCGCGCCCCGGGCCGGCCGCGCGCCGGGATCCGCAGCCGGGCGGTCCGGCTGCCCGCGCTGCCGCCGCACCTGTGGGTGGCGGGCGCGACGGTGGTCGCCGTGGCGATCGCCCTCGTGATCTCCGGCGGACGGCTGTCGCCGGGGGCGGGCACGATCCTGATGCCGCAGCCGAAGCCGCCGGGCGAGCTGAACCCGGCGCCGGTCGACGCCCACACGCCGACGCCTCGCAGGAGCACGCCCGTCACGGCCCGCGGCAGCGCGTCCCCGCCCGCCGCCACCGGCGGGCCGCACGTCTCGACCGGCCCGCCCGTGCCCACGAGTGCCGCACCGCCGACAGCGCCTCCGACAGGGCCTCCGACGGTGCCGACGCGGGCGCAGAGCGGGACCGCCCTGCCGCCGCCCGCCGTACGGGAGGCGAGCATCGCGCGGTGGAGCGGTTCGGCGGGCGCGATCAGGGTGTCCGCGGACGGCACGGGGCCGGTGCGGCTGCGGATCGCGTACACGCGGCGGCTCGGCGACGGGCCGGTCACCACCGTGCGGCGGGAGACCCTCACGTTGCGCGGCAGCACCGCCTACACCAGCGGGGTCCGGCACGATCCCGGGAGCGTGGACTGCGGGGTGCGGGCCTACCTCGGGATCGTCGTCATGACCGAGCCGGCGGCGGTCAACGGGCCGCAGGTGAGCGAGGTCGCGGTGGACGGCCCCGCCTGCACCGCCCCACCGCCGACCCGCTCCGGCCCGGCCACCCCGACCGGCACCGCGTCCCCGACCGGCGGGCAGCCCGTGGCGCATCCCACGCCGGCGGCGACCTACCCGGCGACCGCGCATCCCACGGAGGCCGCCTCCCCGGCGGACGCCCACTCGGGGGAGGGCGGGCTGGTGCCCGGCGGTCAGGAGCAGGAAGGGCAGTAGGAGCAGGGCCACGAGGAGGGCGCGGCGCGGGCGGCGGGCCGCCCGGGCGGGGGGCCGGTTTCGTGAAGCAGGGGCTCTTGTTCGGTAACCAAGCGTGCGCTAGCTTGGCAGCGATGAGCGGTGACACCTCCCCCACCGGCGCCGCAGGGGCGCGCGGCGAGCTGGTGATCCGGCGCTGCGTGTCCTGCGGCCGCCGCGGCTGCCTGCCCGAGCCGTCGTGCCCGTCGTGCGGCGGCGCCGAGCTGGCCGCCGAGCCCGCCAGGGGCACGGGGACGGTCCACACGTTCACCGTCGTGCACCGGTCGTTCGCGCCCGGCTACCGGGGGCGGGAGCCGTACGTGCCGGCGTGGGTGGACCTGGACGAGGGCGTGCGCGCGTTCGGGCACGTCGTGGGGTGCGCGCCGGAGGAGGTCCGCGTCGGGATGCCGGTGCGGGTGACGTTCATGGACGATCTGCCGCATTGGAGGCCCGTGTGAAACTCGGCAACGTGCTCATCCCCGTAGCCGACCTGGACGAGGCGATCGCCTTCTACGGCCTGCCGGTGAAGTTCAGGGACGGCGACCGGTTCGCCGCGCTGGACGGCGGCGGCGTCACCGTGGCGCTGGCCGGTCCGGCCGAGCACGTCACCGCGTCGGCGGCGCCGTCGTACAAGGTGGACGACGTGGCGGTCACGGTGCGCGAGATGGCGGCGCGCGGGGCCGAGGTGGTGCGCGCGCCCGAGGACGGGCCGCACGAGAGGCGGGCCGTGCTGCGCGACCCCTCAGGAAACACGTTCGTGCTCTACTCGCCCCTCTGACCTGGAGGCACCCCCCATGGCGCGATCACCCTACGGCAACTACGGCCACGCGATCCTGACCGCGGGAGCGCTGCGCACGCCCGACCGGGTGGCGCTGACGTACTGCGGCGAGCGCAGCTTCACCTACGACGAGCTGAACCGGGCCGTCAACCGCCGGGCGAACGCGCTGCTGGCGGCCGGGATCACCGCCGGGCAGCGGGTGGCGGCGCTGCTCAACGAGACGCTGCTGGTCGCCGAGGTCTACCTGGCCCAGGCCAAGATCGGCGCGGTGACGGCGGCGCTCAACCCGTACTGGCCGGCCGAGACGCTGCGGGCCGTGGTGGCCGCCTCCGGCTGCACGGCCTTCGTGTACGACTCCACGGTCGCCGACCTGGTCGGCGGCATCAAGGACGCCCTCCCGCAGGTCACCACCTGGATCGACGCCGGTGAGCTGACCGGCGGCCTGGAGGAGGAACCGCCGCTGGGCGGCTTCCACGACGACCCGCTGGCCCTCTACTACACCTCCGGCACGACCGGCCTGCCGAAGGCCGTCGTGCACACCCACGCCTCCTCCCTGGCGACCGCCCAGATCTGGCTGGACGTGCCGCGCGGCCCCGACTCGGTGTTCGGCACCGGCGCGATCATCTGGGGCATCGGCTTCCCCGCCATCGTCGGCCCCGCCCTGTACGCGGGCATGCGCCTGGTTCTGGAGCAGGACTGGGGGCCGGCGAACTTCCTGCGCGTGGTGCCGCGCGAACGGGTCACCCACGTCTCGCAGATCCCGTCGTTCTACGCGGCGCTGCTGGGGACGTCCGAGCACGAGGGGGTGGACCTGTCGTCGATCCAGGTGATCATGCTGGGCGGCGAGCCGCTGACCGCGACCATGCTCGACCGGATCAAGGCCAGGCTGCCCGGGGCCGGGGTCTACTCCTACTACGGGCAGACCGAGGCGCCGTACACGTGCATGGGCCGCGTGGACGACGGCTCGACGCCGCTCGGGTCGTCGGGGCGGGCGCGCACGGGCAACGCCGTACGGATCACCGGCCCGTCCGGCGCCGCGGTGACCGGCGAGGTCGGCGAGATCAACCTGGCCGGGCCGCACCGCATGGCGGGCTACGACGGCACGGACGACCACGGCGTCCTGCGCGGCGAGTGGTACGTGGGCGGCGACCTCGGGACGTTGTCGGCCGACGGCGTGCTGCGCGTCCTCGGCCGCCGCGAGGACTCCATACTCAAGCACGGCCAGTGGACGCAGCCCGCCACGATCGAGGAGGCCGTCTCGGCGCTGGACGGCGTGGCGGAGGCCGGCGCGGTGGGCGTCCCCGAGGGGGCGGACGAGCAGCGGGTGCTGCTGGCGGTCGTGCCGCGCGCCGGGCAGTCGCTGGACGCCGCCAAGCTGTCGCTCGCCCTGGCCGACACGCTGCCCCCGCACCAGCGGCCCGACCACATCGTGGTGACCGGCGAGCTGCCGCACTCCCAGGACGCCTCCGGCGGGCCCGGCAAGCTGCTGCGCCGCCGGATCCGCGAGCAGCACGGGCACCTGCTCGGGTGAGCGCCCAGGACCACGGGAGCCGGGACCTCCCCCGGGACCCTCACGAGCACGACACCCAGGACGCCCCCCGCGACCGCGACGCCCAGGACATCCCCCGCGACCCCCGCGAGCACGACACTCGGGACATCCCCCGCGAGCACGAGGTCAAGGAGCTGGTCGCGGCGGCCGGGGTGCCGGTGCCGCGTGGGGTGGTGGTGCGTGACCTGGACTTCGCGGCGGCCGGGGAGCTGGCCGAGCCGCTGGTGCTGAAGGCGTTCGGCCCGGGGCTGGTGCACAAGTCGGAGGCGGGGGCCGTACGGCTCGGCCTGCGGGCGGACGGCCTCGCCGCGGCGGCCGCGGAGATGCGCTCCCGGCTCGACGTGGAGGGGTTCCTGGTCGAGGAGCAGGCGCCCGCCGGGGTGGAGCTGATCGTCGGGCTGGTCGGCGACCCGGGGTTCGGCCCGGTGCTGCTGGCCGGGCTGGGCGGCGTCTGGACGGAGGCGATGCGCGACACGGCGCTGCGCCTCTGCCCGATCTCCGAGCCGGACGCGCGCCTCATGCTGGACGAACTGCGCGGCGCGGCCCTCCTGCACGGCCACCGCGGCCACCCGCCCGTGGACGTGGACGCCGTCGTCAAGCTGCTCATGACGGTCGGCGGCCCCGGCGGCCTGTGGGAACGGCTGGAACTGGGCGAGTTCGAGCTGAACCCGGTCATCGCCACCCCTTCCGGCGTGACCGCGGTGGACGCGCGCCACCTGCCCGGCCGGCCGCCGCGCCCGTCCGCCACCCGCGAGCCGGCCGACTTCCTGCCGCTCTTCGAGCCCCGCGCGGTGGCCGTCGTCGGCGCCTCGGCGAGCAGGCCGAACTTCGGGAACATGTTCCTCGACTTCTACCGGGCGGCCGGGGTGCCGCTGGTGGCCGTGCACCCGTCGGCCGCCGAGGTGGCGGGGGTGCCCGCGGTGCCGTCGCTGGCCGCCGCCGACGTGGACTACGCGCTGGTGGCGGTGCCCGCCGAGCGGTGCGCCGAGGTCGTGCGGCAGGCGTCGGGCATTCCGTACGTGCAAGTGATGAGCGGCGGGTTCGGCGAGACCGGACGCGCGGACCTGGAACGCGACCTGGCCGCGGCCGCCCGCGCGGCGGGCACCCGGCTGCTCGGCCCCAACTGCATGGGCGTGTACTGCCCGCGCGGCCGGCAGACGTTCGTCGGCGGCGGCGTCGGACCGGCGGGGACGGTCGCGCTGATCTCGCAGAGCGGCGGCCTCGCGGGCGAGGTGATCAAGGTCGGGGAGCGGCGCGGGCTGGCGTTCAGCCGGGTCGTCACCGTGGGGAACGCGGCCGACGTGACCCCCGCCGAGCTGCTGTCCTGGCTGGCCCGCGACCCCGAGACGCGGGCCGTCGGGCTCTACCTGGAGGACCCGCGCGGCGGCCGGGAGCTGCACGAGGCGCTGCGCGCGGCGGGGCTGCCGGTGGCGCTGCTGGTCGGCGGGCGCAGCTCGCAGGGACAGCGGGCGGCGCTCTCGCACACCGGCGGCATGGTGAGCGACCTGCGGGTGTGGGCGGCGGTCGCGGCCCAGACCGGCACGGCGCTGGTCTCCTCCCAGGACGACCTGATCGGCGTGCTGGCCTTCTTCCAGGCGCACGGCTCCCGCGTGACGGACGGCGACCGGGTGCTGGTGATCGGGCCGAGCGGCGGCGCGGGCGTGCTGGCGGCCGACGCGTTCGACCGGGCCGGCGTGCGGCTCGCCCCGCTGCCGGACGGCGTGCTCGACGGGCTCGGCCTGGCCGCCGCGGGCAACCCGCTGGAGGTGCCGGTGGGGCCGCGCGGGCGTCCCGGGCTGGTGCCGGAGGTGATCGGGGCGATCGTCCGGCGGGAGCCGTACGCGGACGTGGTCGCCCACGTGAACGTGCAGAGCTTCTTCACCTACGGCGACGCGGCCGAGCCCCTGTACGCCTACGCGCGGGCCTTGGCCGCCGCGCAGGAGGCGCTGCCGCGGGTCAGGATCACGCTCGTCACCAGGAACGGCGAGTGCGCGCCCGCGGGCGTGGAGGACGAGGTACGGCGGATCGCGGCGGCGGCGGGCGTCCCCGTCTACCGCTCCATGGAGGCGGCCGCGGCGGCCGTCGCGGCAGGAGGTAGTCGTGGGACTGCTTGACGGCAAGGTCGCGCTGATCACGGGCGGGGCCAGGGGCATGGGCGAGTCGCACGTGCGCCTGTTCCTCGAAGAGGGCGCGCGGGTGGTCTTCGGCGACGTGCTGGAGGAGGAGGGCAAGGCGCTGGCCGCCGAGACCGGGGCCGCGTACGTGCGGCACGACGTGCGCAGCCCGGACGAATGGCGGCGGGCCGTCGGCACGGCCACGGAGCTGCACGGCCGGCTCGACGTCCTGGTGAACAACGCCGGCATCCTCACCTACGGCCGCATCCAGGACATGGCGCCCGAGGACTTCGACCGGGTGATCGACGTGAACCTCAAGGGCACCTGGCTGGGGGTCAAGTCGGTGATCGAGCCCATGAAGGCGGCCGGGCGCGGCGCCATCGTGAACATCTCCTCGATCGAGGGGTTCGTCGGGGCGGAGGGGTTGTCGGCGTACGCGGCCTCGAAGTTCGCGGTGCGCGGGCTGACCAAGTCGGCCGCGCGGGAGCTGGCCCGGTTCAGGATCCGGGTGAACTCGGTGCATCCCGGGGCGATCAACACGGCGATGGCGGTGAACCCGGACCTGATGGCCGAGGTGGACGCGGAGGCGTTCGTGAAGTCCATGGTCATCAAGCGGTTCGCGAAGCCGGTGGAGGTCTCGCACGTGGTCGCGTTCCTGGCCTCGGACCGGGCCAGCTACTGCACGGGGAGCGAGTTCACGGTGGACGGAGGGCTGCTCACCGGGGCCGGTTACTAGGCCCGCTGGGCGCGACACGCGAGCCTTTTCCTGTTAAATCACCCACCCTGGACACGTCCGGCAGCTTGGTTGAGCTGCGGTTATGCGCCCGGTGATGTCTTTGCCTTCTCTTGGGGCGTGCTTGACCTTGGTCACGAAGCGGTAACCTCGCACCGCACGGAAGACTACAGGTTTCCGGTTTTGCCACACATGTCCCGGGTTACCCCCGTGTACCCGAGTATGTGCGGATAAATCCGGATCTTGACCGGAAGGTTCCCCCATACTTCCATGACGCCCGAGATGCAGAAGTACATCGACCTGCTGGAGAGCCAGCTCGGCTACGCCGAGAAGGCCGGTGCGTACACCAAGTTCGGCGACTGGTACGGCAAGACCGTCGAGTTCGACGCCGACTACTCCGCCGCACCCTGGTGTGACATGTACCTCTCCTGGGCCGCGCACAAGCTCGGCTACCAGGAGTGGATCGGGCAGTTCGCCTGGACCGTACGGCACGCCGAATGGTTCAAGGCGCAGGGAGCCTGGGGGAAGACGCCCAAGCCCGGCGCGCTCGTCTTCTACGACTGGAGCGGCACCGGCAAGATCGACAACATCGACCACGTCGGCATCGTCACACGGGTCGAGGGCGACACGATCTTCACCATCGAGGGCAACATCGACGGCGGCGTCGCCAAGCGCAAAGAGCGCGACACCAGCAAGGTCGTCGGCTACGGCTACCCCGAGCGCATCAAGGCCCGTCTCGACGAGGAGGCGGCCCAGAAGCGGGCCGACGAGCAGGCGGCGACGCCCGCCAGGCCCGGCACCGACGTGGGAACGCTCCAGCTCCCCGCCGACTCGCTCAGCTCCCTGATCCCGCACGTCGAGCAGGAGCGCGCCGTCGAGGCCCCGCTCGCCGCGCGTCCGAAGGCCAAGTCCGACAAGCCCGCCAGGACCACGGCGTCCTCGCCTCCGGCGTCCGCCGCCGCGCCGTCCGCGTCCGCCTCGCCGGCGACGGGGGCGGCTCCCGTGCCGACGGCGGCGGCCGGGAAGTCGGGACAGAAGTCCAAGCACGCCAAGGCGACGACCGCCGACACCACGTCCGCCACCGCCGAGCCCCTTCCCGCGCTCGTGGACGCCTCCTCGACCGGCTCGATGCCCGCGATCGGCTCACCGTCGCTGGTCGGGTCCGCGCTGATCGCCGCGCTGGCGCTCGTCGCCCTGGCGAAGACCCGCCAGAGCCGCCTCCGCCCGGCGACCGCCTCGGCGAAGGCCGCCCGCGTACGCGCCGCCGCGACCCTCTCCACGAGGGAAGGTGCCACTCCGAGCACCGCCGCTCTGAGCGTCACCTCGACAGAGAGCACCTCCACGGGCGTCACTGCCGGTGTCACCACGGGCGTCACTGCCGGTATCGCCGTGCCCGTCGCTCTGCCTGTTCCCGTGCCCGTCGCCGTGCCCCTTCCCGGGACGCGTTCCAGGCGCGGCACCCACGCCGCACCTTCACGCCACCGGCGTCGCCGCCGTCCCGCGGAGACGCGCCACGAGCACACCCGCCCCTCCTCGCTGCGGACCACCGCCGAGCCCGCCGACCCCTTCGAACTCACCACCGCCCCTTCCGGCACGAGCTTCGAACGCGCGGCCGCCTCGCCCGAGGCCGGCCGGAGGCACCGCTTCGAGCTCGCCGCAGGCTCCCCCGGCACCGGCCGGCAAGGCGGCTCCGAGAACGGTCGGGAAGGCGGCATCGAGTTGGCGGCCGTCTCTCCCGAGACCGGTCAGGGGGGCCGCTCCGGGCTTGGCGCGGGCTCTTTCGAGGCCGGCCGGAACCGTACCTTCGAGTTCGCCGCCCCCGTCCCCGAGTTCGGCCCCGCGGGCGGCGCCGAGGTCGCGGCCGGTGTGGACGCGTTCGAGCCGTTCACCGACCGCATGGCCCCGCCGCGGCGGCTGGACAGCGCCTCGTTCCGGCCCGCCCGCGACACGGCGCCCTTCGAGCCCATGTTCGACACCGGCCCGATGGTGCCGATCTCGCTCCCTCCGGCGACGAGCACGTTCAGCGCCTTCTCCCCCAGCCCCCGACCGGGCGCCGAGGTGGCCGCCCGGACGAGGACGACGCCGCGGGCCGCCCAGGCGTCCGGGATCGGCGCGACGTACCAGGGCCGTCGCCGCCGCAGCGAGCCGCTCCTGGACGCGCACGCCGCCGAGCACCCCTTCTTCATGGACGAGTTCACCGCCGATTCCGTCCCGCGCGGCCGCCGCCACCGTCGCGCCGCGACCGCCGGAACCGCCGCGACTGCCGGGACCGCCGGGACCGCGGTCTCGCAGCACCCGCGAGGCCCGCGCCAGCAGTCCGGCGGCACGAGCACCATCGACGCCTTCGTCCAGGACGCCCCTCTGCGCGGCCGCCGTCACCGCACCCCCACCCGCGAGATCGTCAGCACCCCCGACTGGGGACGTCAGCCCGCCTGAGGACGGCCCGCCGGCGACCGAGCGACCGAGCGGCGGGGGCCGGGTGAGCGGCGGCCCGGCGGGGTCAGGTCACGTCGTACTCGGCGGCGAAGGCGGCCAGGCGGGTGACCGCGTCCCGGCTGCGCGTCCACGGCCGGACGATCAGCCGTTCCACCCCCAGCTCCGCCCATGCGGCCACCTCGCCAGGAGAGCCCAGCGCGTACGCGTGCGCCGTCACCGGCACCCCCGCCCCCAGCCGCGCCAGCTGCGGCCTGATGGACTCGACCGTGTGCGGCATGCTGATCCACCCGTCGCACAGCCGGGACGCCCGGCGCAGCGCCGCCGCCGACTCCCCGCCGGCCAGCACCGGCAGCCGTCCCTGCACGGGCTTGGGCTCGAAGGCGACCTCCGGGAACCGGTAGAACCGTCCGGAATGGGCGACCACGGGTTCGGTCCAGAGCCGCCGGACGATCTCGATGACCTCGTCCAGGCGGGCGCCGCGGGTCTCGAAGGGCAGCCCGGCCGCCGCCCACTCCCCGCGGTACCAGCCCGCGCCCACGCCGCAGATCGCCCGTCCGTCCGACACCACGTCCAGGGTGGCGAAGGCGCGGGCCGAGACGAACGGGTGGCGCAGGGCCAGCAGGTGCACGGCGGTGCCGAGCCGGACGCGGGTGGTGAGCCCGGCCAGCCAGCACAGGTAGGCCGGGGCGTCGAACAGCGGCGTCGTCGGCTTGATGCCGGGATCCTCGGTGCCCGGGTAGACGGCGAGCGACAGGTCGGTGGCGAACACCAGGTGCTCGGGCAGCCACACCGACTCGAACCCCAGCTCGTCGGCGGCCACGGCCACGTCCTTCCAGGCGTCCGGGTGCAGCAGGCCCAGCGGCACGCCGTACTTCACGGATACCTCCGCAGGTCGCGAGTGCCCAGGCAGGCGCGGACGTGTTCGCGGTGGGCGGCGGCGGTGCCGTGCGCGGCCGACAGGGACCAGGCCCGCGCGAGCCAGAACCGCAGGTCCAGCTCCTCGGTGTAGCCGATCGCGCCGTGGGTCTGCAGGGCGACGCGGGCGGCCAGCGTCGCCGCCTCGCCCGCCGCGGCCTTGGCGGCGCCGGCGTCCCGTCCGGCCGTGGGCGCGTCCCGGTCGACGGACAGCGCCGCGCGGTGCACCAGCGGCGCGGCGAACTCGACGGCGACCGCCACGTCGGCGAGCCGGTGCCGGACGGCCTGGAAGGACCCGATCGCCGCGCCGAACTGCCTCCTGACCCCCGCGTACGACACCGAGACCGCGAGCAGCTCCCGCGCGACCCCGATCAGCTGGGCGGCGGTCGCCACCGCGACGGCCCGCGCCGCGAGCGCCACCCGGTCCGCGCCGGGATCAGCACGTCCGGACGCTTCGAAGGCGACGTCGAACAACGGCCGGCACGGATCCACCCCCGGCACGGCGGTGAGCCGCGCCTCGTGCCCCGCCAGCACCCGCACCCCCTCCCCCGTACGCGCCACGACCAGCACGTCGGCGAGATCGGCGTCGGCCATGTACGCCTCCCCCGGCAGCAGCACCCCGACGCACACCCCGCCCGAGGCCAGCTTGGCCGCCTCGGGTGCCAGGAAGGGCGTCAGGAACGCCGCCGCCACCGCCGTCTCGACCACCGGCCCCGGCAGGCAGGCCCGCCCGGTCTCCTCGACCGCGGGCAGCACGTCGGTCAGCCCGAGTCCGAGCCCGTCGAGCTCCGGCGGCAGCAGCAGCCCGAAGAACCCCAGCTCGGCCAGCCGGTCCCAGGCGGGACGGCGTTCGGTCCGCAGCGCGCCGGGCGGGCAGTGCGCCCGCAGCACGTCGCGGACGGTCGCCCCCAGGGCGAGTTGCTCGTCGGTGAAGGCGAAGTGCATGAGGGCGACTCCAGAGGGGTCATCGGGGCAGGCCCAGGACACGCTCGGCGATGATGTTGCGCTGGATCTCGTTGGTGCCCGCGTAGATGGGCCCGGCCAGCGAGAACAGGAAGCCGTCCAGCCAGGCCGTCCCGCCGGCGCGGTCGCCGAGCAGTTCCATGGCCAGCTCGTGCATGCGCAGGTCCAGCTCCGACCAGAAGACCTTGCCCATGCTGGCCGCCGCCCCGATCTCGGCCCCGGCCATGATCCGGCGGGCGGTGGCGAAGGTGTGCAGCCGGTACGCCTCGGCCGCCGTCCAGCAGCGCGCGGCCCGGTCGGCGAGGGCGGGATCGGCGTCCAGGGCCAGGTCGAGGAGGCGGTCGGCGGTGGCGAGGAAGCGGCCGGGGCTGCGCAGGGTCAGGCCGCGTTCGGAGGAGGTGGTGGACATCGCGATCCGCCAGCCGTCGCCCGGCTCGCCGAGCACCATGGAGTCGGGCGCGAACACCCCGTCGAAGTGCAGCTCGGCGAACCCGGGCAGGCCGTCGAGCTGCGCGATCGGCCGGACGGCGACGTCGTCCAGGGGGAACAGGAAGTACGTCAGGCCCTTGTGCCGCGCGCCGGAGGTGCGGAAGAGGCCGAAGCCGTGGGAGGCGTGGGCGGCCCGGGAGCTCCAGGTCTTGTGCCCGTACAGGAGCCAGCCGCCGTCGGCGCGTTCGGCGCGGGCGCTGAGCGCGGCGAGGTCGCTGCCGGCCTCGGGCTCGGACCAGGCCTGCGCCCACACGTCCTCGGCCGTCGCCATCCGGGGCAGCCAGCGCCGCCGCTGCTCGGGGGTGCCGAAGCGCATGAGGCTGGGGGCCAGGAGGAAGATGCCGTTCTGGCTGACCCGGGCCGGGGCGCCGGCGGCCCAGTACTCCTCCTCGAAGATCAGCCACTCGATCAGGGACGCGGCGCGGCCGCCGTACTCGCGCGGCCAGGAGACGACCGACAGCCGCTCGCCGGCCAGCAGCGCCTCCCAGGCACGGTGGGCCAGGAAGCCTTCGGCGGTGTCCATCGGCGGGAGCCGCTCGGGCACGTGGGCGGCCAGCCAGTCGCGAACCTCGGCGCGGAAGTCCAGCTCGGCCGGGGAGAAGTCGAGATCCACGAAACCAAACTAGCGCACGCTTGGTCCGCTGGCCAGGCCGCCGTCCGTCGGCCTAGTGTGGACGTCGTGCAGGGTCTTCTGCTCCGGCTTTCCACGCTCGACACCGACGCCGAGAGCGCGGTGCGGGTCATCGCCTACTTCGACTCGCTGGTGCGCGACCACGTCACCGTGCCGGTGCTGCTCGCGGCCACCGCGCGGCTGGCGCGATGTCCGGTCGGCCTGCACGACGCCACCGCCGGCCGGCGCCTCCGGACGAGCCCGGACGGCCGGGCCGCCGACGCGCGGACGCCAGGCACGGGGAAGCGGGCCGGGGAAGGGCCCCAGGAAGAGGCGCGGGCGAGGGAGCTGAGCGACGGCCTGGGCAGCGTGTGGATGGAACGCGAGGGCGCCCCGCACGGCCTCGACGACATCGTGCTCGAACGGTTCGCCGCCGCCGCCGAGCTGACCCTGGAACGCGCCGCCGCGCAGGCCCGCGAGGGCCGGGACCCGGCGCTGGTCGAGCTGGTGCTGTCGGCCGAGACCGGCGAGGCGGAACGCGCGCGGGCGCTCCGCCTGCTCGGCTTCGCACCATCCACCCCGCTCCAGGCCCTGGCCTTCGCCCTCCCCGGCGACCCGCTCGCGGCCGGGTTGCGGGCGATGGGGCACCGCGTGCGTACGGCCAGGATCGGCGACACCCAGGCCGCGCTGGTGGCCACCACCGTCGAGGGCGAGCTGCCCGAGGGCGCCCGCGTGGGCATCGGCCCGGAGCTGCCCGGGTCGCACGCCGCCGAGTCGTGGGCCAAGGCCCGCACGGCGCTGCGCTTCACCGGCCCGCACGACCGGGTGGTGCGCTGGACCGATCTCGGCGCGCTCGCGCTGTTCGCCGACCTGCCCGGCCCGGCCGTCGCGGAGCTGGCCGACGTGCGGGCGATGGCGCGGCTGAGCGATGACCACCTGCTCGCGGTGCGCGCGCTGTGCTCGGCCGGATCGGTCCGCGCCGCCGCCACCGGGGTGCACCTGCACCACAGCTCGATGGCGGCCCGCATCGCGCGGGCGGAGTCGGCGCTGGGCTTCTCCCTCGCCGACCCTGCCGGACGCCTGCGCGCCCATCTC
>NZ_JBSFGJ010000053.1:0-33474 GCF_053596515.1 Nonomuraea sp. NPDC001684 | reverse complement strand
CGGCCCCACCGGCGGCTACTTCGACGCCGAGGGGCCGCTCGCCTGGTGACCGTCCCGCGCGCCTCCCCGGGAGGCGCGCGGGACCGCCGGTCAGTCCTTGATGACCGCGTCGCGGGGGCCGCCGTAGACCGGGTTCTTGTCCAGGCGCTGCTCCGTCACGAGCAGCTGGATCACCCCCTTGGCGTTCTCCTCCGCCTCCCAGACCACCCAGTTGTCGCCGACGGGCGTGCTCTGGGTGCGGTCGATGCCGTACCCTCCCGGGTTGCCGGGCGGGACGCCGATGACGGCGAAGATCACCTTCTTGCCGCGCTTCCGCAGCTCGGGCAGCACCTCGCCGACCGTCTTCTCGTCCACCCGCAGGCCCTCCAGCGAGCGGCCCTTGTCGGTGGCGACGCGGAACTCCGGCTCCATCTGCCGCGGCGTGGGCGCGGGCACCGGCTCGCAGGGCGACACCGGGCCCTCCATCAGGTACGTCGTGGTCGTGCCGGTCCTGCCGCTGATGGTCCAGACGAACGTCTGGCCAGGACCGAACAGCTTGCTGTTGATGCGCATCTGCCAGCCCTCGGTCTCGCCGGGGATGTTCTCC
This sequence comes from Nonomuraea sp. NPDC001684, assembly GCF_053596515.1. Taxonomy (NCBI): domain Bacteria; kingdom Bacillati; phylum Actinomycetota; class Actinomycetes; order Streptosporangiales; family Streptosporangiaceae; genus Nonomuraea; species Nonomuraea sp. NPDC001684. The sequence continues at coordinate 32,888 of NZ_JBSFGJ010000053.1, read as the reverse complement.
GGCACGCTGTAGAGACCGCGCGGGATGTTCTCCACGAACTTCCCGCGCGGTTCGCGGCACATCATGCCCGTGGGGACGTGGTCCACCATCGCGGGCACACCCAGCTCCTTCAACCGCCGCTCCAGCGCCGGGGCGTCGTCGAAGTCGCGGATCTGGATCGTCACCATCCCGTCGTCCAGGTTGACGGCCCACGAGGCGGGCGCGCCGTCCTTCAGCACGATGGGGACCGTCACCACACCCGCGGCCAGCGCGACCGCGGCGGCCAGCCCGAACGCCAGCCGCCTCGGCCTGACGCCCCGCCGCACCCGTGGGGCCGTGCCCGGCTCCGGCCCCGGCTCTTCGGCGGTGATCGCGGCCAGCAGCGCCCGCGCCCCCGCGCCGGACGGCTCACCTGCCCGCTCGCCCGGCGCGACCCGGGCCAACGCCCTGATCGCCGCGATCTCGTCGACCTTCTTCACGGTGTCCTTCACGGTGTCCTTCACGGTGTCCTTCACAGCGCTCCCCCCAACGGCCTCTCCGCCGGGACCAGCCGGCTCTCTGCGGTGACGTGCACGCCCGCCGACGTCAGAGCGCGCGACAGGCGCTTGCGGGCGCGGTGCAGCCTGATGCGCACGGCGTTGCGGGACAGCCCCAGCGCCTTCGCGATCTCCTCGCGCTCCAGCCCTTCCCAGGCGACCAGGGACAGCAGCTCCCGGTCGTCGTCGGGCAGGCTGCGGAACGCCCGGCCGATCGCGTCCAGCTCGACCTGGGTGTCGGGCGAGTGGCCGTACCGGTCGGCCAGTTCGGCGTCGAGCTCGGCCGTGCGCTCCCTGCGGCGGTTGTCGCCCCGGAAGTGGTTGGCCAGCACCTTGCGCGCCACCCCGTACAGCCAGAGGGTGGCCTCCGGGCCCTCCGGCAGCTCGTCCACCCGCCGCCAGGCGACGGTGAAGGTCTCGGCCACCACGTCGGCGGCGTCCTGAGGCGAGTCGCACCGGCGTACGGCGTAGGCGGTGATCTGGCCGTAGGCCCGGTCGTAGGCGGCCTCGAACCTGGCCGACCGCTCGTCATCCACGGGCGGTTCCCATGGCGGATCTCCTCATCGAATCATTTGTTCGGACACCTCTGCCTATGTGCGCGCACGCGCCATCATTTCGCCGGAAACAGCGGCGAGGTGTGAGAGGAGCCGGAAGGTCACTCGCCGCTCACCGGGTTCTTCGGCACCCGCTTCTCCGACACCAGGAGCCGTACCGCGCCCTGCCGTTCCGGCTCGGCGGCCCACACCACCCAGTGGCCGCCCACCTTCGCCGACTGCTCGCGCGGGTTCACCGAGAAGCCGTTCCCGTCGGGAGCGGGTTCGATGATCTGGAACGTCACCTCCAGCCCCCGCCTGCGCGTCTCGGCCAGGACCTCGGCGACCGTGCGGCCGTCGGCGACGTACCCCTCCAGGGCCTCGCCCTTCCGACCGGCGTCGGTGTTGTTCTGGTACGGCTCGCCGGGCCTGGCCGGACGGCCGAGGTAGAGCGTCCCCTTGCCGCCGAACCCCTTGGAGACGGTGACGGTGAGCGCGCAGCCCGGCTGCCCGGGGGTGCAGCCGTGCGGCCGGAGGGTGCCGCCGATGCGATCGCGCTCGGTCGTGCCGGCGAAGCCGAGCCGGAAGACCCGGCCGACCCCCGTCGGGGACGCGGGCCGCAGGTCGAGGGCGACGTCCAGGCCCATCGCCCGGAACGCCTCGTTGTAGAGGGCGTGGTCGGCGAACGGGTCCGTGATCGTGGCCACGTACTCGTCGCCGCGCAGCTCGATGTCGATGGCGGCGTTGGCGTACGCGGCCGGACGGGCGTCGCGACCGGCCACCACCGGCCCCAGCACGGCCACGGCGGCCAGCACGGCGGCCGCCAGCAGCCCCGCGAGCAGGAAGCGGCCGCGCCGGGGAACGCGCGGCGCGGCCGGGACGCGGTCCCTCTCCGCGGCCAGCGCGGCCAGGAAGCGGCCCTCCTGCGCGGCCAGCGCGTCCGCGGCGGGCGCGGGCACCTCGCAGCGGAGGCGTTCGAGCTCGGTCATCTCATTCATGGACGGGCTCCTCGCTGACGATGGCCATGGGGTTGACTCCGCCGAGCTCCCCGCGCAACTTCTCCCTGGCCCGGTTGATCCGCGACCGCACGGTTCCGACGCGTACGTCCAGCGCCTCGGCGACCTCGGGGTACGTCAGCCCGGCCCAGGCGACCAGGAGCAGCGCGTCCCGGTGCCCCCGGGGCAGCGTCGCCAGCGCCCCGGCCAGGCGGCGGCGGGCCGCGGCGGCGCTGACCCGGTCGTCGCTGCGGTCGGTGAAGGAGGCCGTGACCGGGTCGGCGCCGGTGCGTTCGAGCACCCGCAGCTGGTGCACCTCGGTGCGCACGTGGCGGCCCATCAGGTTGGTGGCGATGCCGTACAGCCAGGGACGGGCGTGCGGGCGGGACAGGTCGTAACGGCCGCGCTGCCGGAACGCCGTCAGGAACGTCTCCGCCACCACGTCGTCCGCGGCGTCGGCCCCCAGCCTTCTGGTGACGTACCGGGTGATGCCGGAGGCGTGCCGGCGGAACAGCTCGGCGAAGGCTTCCGGTTCGTGCAGGGAGCGTTGGACATGGGAGGCGTCATCACCTTCCGTAGGGTTCGGGGCGCTCACTTCGTGGCCTTTCGGCGATGAATCAGGACAACTGTTGTTGCCTGACCGGCCGCGAGCGGTTCCCGGCGACCGCGTACGGAACGCCCCCCATCGTCCCGGGAGGCGGTCAGCCGCCGTCGAGGGCGTTGTAGTCGACCTTGCCGTTGGGCAGCCGCGGCAGCGCGTCCAGCCGCTGGAACACCGTCGGGACGGCCACGATCGGCAGCCGGTCCAGCAGGTGGGCGCGCAGGGCCCGGCGGTCGATCCGGTCCTCGCCGGTGACGAGGTAGCCCTTCAGCCGGGCCGGTCCTGAACCGGCCCGCGCGACCCCGACGGCGGCGGCCAGCACGCCGGGGAAGCCCGCCATGGCGTGCTCGATCTCCGCCCGTTCCAGCCGCGCGCCGCCCAGCTTGAGCTGGTGGTCGGCGCGGCCGTGGAACAGCAGCTCGCCGTCCGGGCGCAGGGAGACCAGGTCGCCGGTACGGTAGGCGTCCCCGAGGCCCTCGGCCAGGCCGGGGCCGGAGATCACCAGCTCCCCGACGCCGTCCGGGCCGGGATCGGCGATGGACACCCGCGCCCCCGGGACCGGGCGGCCGATCGGCACCCGGGCCGCCGCCGCGTCCTCGGGGACGCAGCGGTGGACCGTGCTCCAGACGGTGCACTCGGTGGGGCCGTACTCGTTGTGCAGCACCGCGCCGGGCAGCGCCGCGTAGTGCTCCCCGACCAGCGCGGGCGGGCACGTCTCGCCCGCGACGATCACCGTGCCGAGCGACCCGAACGCGTCGGCCAGGCCGTTGCGGAGCGCCAGCCCGTAGAACGACGGCACCATGAGCAGGTGCGAGGGCCGGTGCTCGACGGCGAAGCGCGCGACGGCGGCCAGGTCGGACGGGCGCTGGCTCGGGATGACCAGCCTGCCGCCGCAGGCCAGCGTCCAGTAGATGCCGGCGACCGAGCTGTCGAACGAGATGGACGAGCAGAGCAGGAACCCGCTGACCGGCGCCGCGTAGTGGGCCAGCCGGGCCCCGGTCGACCAGGCCAGGGCGGCCCGCGAGACGGTGACGGGCTTCGGCGTGCCCGTCGAGCCGCTGGTGAAGCAGGTGTAGGCGAGCCGCGCCGAGGTCGCGGGCAGCGGCCCGTCCGGCAGTTCCGTGCCGGACATCTCCACGCGACGGGCCGGGCCGGTCAGCGGGACGATCATGTCGGGCTCGATGAGCGCGATCCGGGCCCCGCACGCCTGCGCGACGTCCTGCTGGCGCTGGAAGGGGAAGGCGGCGTCGATGGCCACGTAACGGCCGCCGGCCCGCAGGACGGCGAGCATGCCGATCACCGCCCACCGGGACAGATGCGCGTGGATCACCACGGGCTCGTCGGGGCGCAGGCCCGCGTCCAGCAACACCCGGGCCAGCCCGGCGCTGATCCGGTCCAGGTCCCGGTAGGACAGCTCGCCCTCGCGGTCGGCGATCGCCGTGGCCGCGCCGCCCAGGTGCGGCTCGATGAGCTCAAGCATCGGCCAGCCGCTCCAGCACGCGCAGGAACCCGGCGACCTTCGCCTCCACCCAGTCCCGGCCGAACATCGCGGCCTCGTAGGCGACGATGCCGACCACCTCCTCGTCCACCCGCATCGACCACAGCAGGTGCACCGGCATCACGGGCGCGGGCTGCCGCTCCTCCGGCACGGGCGTCAGCACCAGCGCCGGGTCCTCGGCGGTGGGGGCGAACGGCGTCCTGGGGATGAGCTGGAACACCGGGAAGGTGCGCTCGACGACCTCCGACGGGTCGAACATCACGGCCGCCAGCTCCGGCGCCTGCGGCAGCACCCGCAGCAGCGGCACGTCGTGCCGGTAGGCCGCCCGGCACGCCTCGTCGGCGCGGCGGCTCAGCTCGTCCAGGTCGGCGGGGTCGCCGGTGGTGATCCGCAGCCACAACATGTTGAGCATGAACCCGGCCGTGTACCACTCCGACGGCTTGCGCCCCGCGGTGATGACCGGCACGACCGCGTCGTGGCGCCCGGCCCAGACCGACGCGGTGAACGCCGTCAGCAGCAGGGTGAACGGCGTGGTCCGGCGGCGGCGGGCCGCCCGGCCCAGGTCCCGCCACAGCGGGCCGGGCACGGTGAAGCGGCACGTCCGCTGGTCGCCGCGCCTGCCGGGCGTCGGCACCGGCATGGCGAGCTCCGCCACGCCGTCCAGCCGCTCCTTCCAGTACGGCAGCGCGTCGGTGATCGTCCGCTCCCAGGAGGGCGAGAAGTCGTCGGCGGCGACCTCGGCGTACCCCATGACGGCGGAGCCGGGCGGCGGCCCGCCGCGCAGCCGGGCGGTGTAGGCGTCCGACAGGTCGCGCGCCAGCAGCGGCAGCGACCAGGCGTCGGAGGTGAGGTGGTGGGCGACGATCACCAGCAGGCTCGTGCCGTCCGCGCACCGGCCCAGGTGCACCCACAACAACGGCGGCTCCTCCGGCGGGTACGCCGAGCCGGTGGCCATCGCGAGGAAGGCGTCCTCGTCGTCCACGTCGTGCACCAGCAGGCGGCCCGGCGCGCTCTCGTGCACCCGCGCCCGGACCTCGCCGTCCGGGTCGCGCGACACGGCCGTGCGCAGCGCGTCGTGCCTGGCCACGACGTCTTCCACGGCCAGGCGCAGCACGCCGGCGTCCACCTCGTGCGCCACCCGGTAGGCCGCCCGCACGATGAACGTCGAGTTGACCACGCTCCCCGGCACGGCCTGCTCCAGCCCGAGCAGCAGCTGCTGGGCGTAGGTGAACGGGATCTCTGTCGTCATTGGCCTCTCCTGGGCGTCCCCGAGATGATCAGCTTCTTGAAACCGGTGAGGAAGGTCGATCGCACCCGGACCGGTTCGCCGGCCACCTCGACGTCGGCGAAGGTCGCGAAGAGCGACGCGAAGAACAGCCGCAGCGTCAGCCGGGCCAGGTGGGATCCGATGCAGTAGTGGTGTCCGCTGCCGAAGGCGAGGTGGCGGTTGGGCGTGCGGGCCGGGTCGAACGTGTCGGGGTCGGCGAAGACGGCGGGGTCGCGGTTGGCCGAGCCGATCCAGGCGACCACGGGCTCGCCCGCCGCGAGCTCCACGCCCGACAGCCGCACCGGCCGGGTCGTGTGCCGCATGAAGTGACTGCCGGGCGACGCCCAGCGCAACGCCTCCTCGACCCCGTCGCGCAGCAGGTCCGGACGGCCGGCCCAGGCGCGGTAGCCGCCGCCCCTGGCCAGCTCGAACACCGTCGAGCTGGCCACGTTCGGCAGGGTGACGCTCGCCCCCAGCAGCAGGCTGTAGCAGTTGGAGACGGCCGTGCCGGGGTCCATCCGGCCGCCGTCCGGCGACACCATCAGGCTGATCAGGTCGTCGCCCGGTTTGCGGGCGCGCTCCCGCACCAGGTGCAGGAAGTAGGCGAACAGCTCCCGGTGCGCCCGGCGCAGCGTCCCGGACGCGTCGCCGGCGAGCTGGTAGTCGGGGTCGTCCTCGGCGCTGGCCGCCATGACCAGCGTCAGCAGGCGCGGACGGTCGTCGCGGGGCAGCTCCAGCAGCGGCCCGACCAGCGCCAGCGGCAACCCCCGTACGGCGGCGGCCAGGTCGAACTCCGGCCCGTCCAGGCCGGGGGCGAGCAGGGCGGTGATCGCCGCGATGACGGACGGCTCGTAGGCCGTGGCCGACCGCATGCCCATGACCTTCTGCAGCGGGGCGCGCATCCGGTCGTGCTCGGGCGGGTCGGTGGCGGCGAGCTGCCGCCCGGCGGCCGGGTCGTCGCGGCCCAGGAGCTTGAGCAGGGTGCCGCGCTCGCTGGTGAAGCACATGTGGTCGCGCAGGACGCGGTCCACGTCGGCGTACCGGGTGACCGACCAGAAGCCCCGGTCGTGCCGGTGCACCGGGTCGTTCTCGCGCAACCACCGCCAGGTCTCGTGCTGCCCGCCCGCCTCGAACAGGCCGGGGTCGGCGAGGTCACGCATGGTCGAGCGGGGCCGGCGAGCCGATCACCTCGGCCAGCTCGGCGATGGTCGGCGACAGGAACAGCGTCCAGGCGGGCACCTCGAAGCCGAACTCCCGGTCGATCGCGAACTGCACGTCGGCCGCCAGCAGGGAGTCGCCGCCCAGCTCGAAGAAGTCGTCCTCGATGCCGACGGGCGCGACGCCCAGCTTGGCCGACCACAGGCCGGCCAGCCGCCGTTCGATGTCGGTGCGCGGAGCCTCGTACGCCGATTCCAGTTCGAGGTCGTCCCGTGACGTGACAGTGGTCATCCCAGCTCCGTGGTGAGGTGAACGCGAAGACCCGGCCACCCTGCCCCCAAGGATGTTGAGCCCCCGTTGAGAATCCGTTGATCAACCCGCCCGGCTAGACTCCCGCCGGGAGGTGACCGTGAACGGTCCGCGCACGAGGAACGCGCTGCCGGCCCTCTGCCTGTCGGCCGCCCTCACCGCCTGCGGAACCCAGTGGTTCCCCCATCGCCTCCAGGCCGACCCGGCGGCCCTCGCCCAGGTCAGGGAGATCGGCCGGACAGTGCGACAGGAGCAGGCGGAGCTGGCCCATGACGGCACGATCCAAGTCGAGGACATCGTGGTGCTGGACCTCGGCGCCGCCACCTTCGAGGAGGCCCTGCGCCTGGCGCACGACCGCCTGCGGCGGCGCGGCTGGCAGGACGACGCGGACGGGCCGGATCGCCTCGGGATGAGCTCGCCCGCCTGGAAGCAGGCGTCACTCACCGTCGGCTCCCTCTGGAGCGCCGGCACCCACCGGATGCAGGCGGACGCCTACGCCGGTCGGCTGAAGTCCGATGCGGTCGTCGTGGTGCGGCTGTGTGAAACGGCGTGAGCCCGGCCCGCGTCTCGCTGCGCGCGACCACGGCCTGCTGCACCACCCGCTACCTGCGCCACCAGAACGACCAGGTGGTCACGTCGGTGATCGGTTCCGGCAGCTCGTCGCTGGACAGGAGCGACGCCACGTGGATCGTCCGCAGCGGCCTGGCCGGGGCCCGAGCCGTCCCCGGCCCGCGGCCGGGGACGGCTCAGTGCATGTCGGCCGGGCGCGCCCGCCCGTCGAAGGGAAAGCGGGCGCGGAAGTCGATCTCGGCCTCGGCCATCGACATGAACGTGACCCCCTTGTGCCCGCGCATGTACGCGATGAGCCGCTCCAGCATCAGCAGCACCTGGGGACGCCCGCTGACGTCGGGATGCAGCGTGACGGGGAAGACCGCGTAGTCCAGCTCGCGGTAGACCCAGTCGAACTGGTCGCGCCACTGCTGTTCGAGGTCGCGCGGGTTGACGAAGCCGTGGCTGTTCGGCGAGCTCTTGATGAACATCATCGGCGGCAGGTCGTCCAGGTACCAGTTGGCCGAGAACTCCACCAGGTCCACCTCCTGGCCCGGCACGAGCGGCTTCATCCAGGACGAGGCGGCCTGCTCGTAGTCGATGTGCGTCCACTGCTCGCCCTTGCGGGCGTAGAAGGGCTGGAAGTCGCGGTAGGACTGCGAGTGGTCGTAGCCGAAGCCGTAGCGCAGCAGCAGCTCGACGGTCCGCGCGGACATCTCCCACCATGGCGCCACATAGCCCCGGGGCCGGACGCCGAGCACCTTGTCCAGCACCTCCAGGCTGCGCGCCAGGACGTCCTCCTCCTGCTGGGCGGACATCGCGACCGGGTTCTCGTGCATGTAGCCGTGCGCGCCGACGTCGTGCCCGGCCTCGACGATCCGCCGCATCTGGTCGGGGAACGACTCCGCCGAATGCCCGGGGACGAACCAGCTCGTCCTGATCCCCTCGCGGGCGAACAGGCGCAGCAGCCTCGGGGTCCCGACCTCGGCGGCGAACACGCCCCGCTGGATGTCGTTGGGCGAGTCCTGGCCGCCGTACGAGCCGATCCAGCCCGCCACGGCGTCCACGTCCACGCCGAAGCAGACGTTGATGGCTTTCTTCATGGACCAGGACGTACCCCCGCCATGACGGACGGGCACCGGGCTCGACGGATCTTGGGCAGATCCTTCCCAGGTGCCCTGGCCTGGACAGGTTCGCCTACAGTTACGGCGTGAACATCTGCGTCTTCTGCTCCGCCGCCGACCTCGACGAGCGTTACACCCGCCCAGCCCGCGAGTTCGCCGAGCTCATCGGCAAGGGCGGGCACACCCTGGTGTGGGGCGGCTCCGACAGCGGCCTGATGAAGGTCATGGCCGACGGCGTGCAGGAGGCCGGCGGCCGCCTGGTGGGCGTCTCGGTCGAGTTCCTGGCGCACAAGGCCCGTCCGGGCGCCGACGAGATGATGATCACCCGCGACCTGGCCGAGCGCAAGGCGCAGCTCCTGTCCCGCGCCGACGGCTTCGTCATCATGGTGGGCGGCAGCGGCACGCTCGACGAGGCCACCGAGATCCTGGAGCTGCGCAAGCACGGCCTGCACAGCAAGCCGGTCGTGCTGCTGAACACCGCGGGCTTCTACGACGGGCTCAAGCAGCAGTTCCAGCGCATGGAGGCGGAGGGCTTCCTGCCGTTGCCCCTCGCCGAGCTGGTGTTCTTCGCCGAGGAGGCCGTCGGGGCGATCGCCTACCTGGAGGAGCAGTCGGGCCTGGTCCCGGGCGCCGGCGGCTGACCGGCCCCCGCGGCGCGCGTTCGGGGCGGATCGTGCGCGGGTAGGGGGGAGGGAGGCTGTGGCCGTCGGGGGAGGTCACGATGGGGGCTGACGGCGAGCCCGCGGGCAGCGGGCTGGCGTTCGAGGTGCTGGACCCGGCGCCGGTCGGCGTGGTGGTCGCGCGCGGCCCCGAACACCGCCTGGTCTACACCAACGCCGTCTACCGCTCCCTGTTCGCCGACAGCCGCACCGGGATGCCGGTCGAGGAGGCGTTCGCGGAGTTCGTCCAGGTGCACTTCCGTGCGCAGTTCGACCGGGTCTACGCCACCGGCGAGCCGTTCGTCACCACGGCGGAGCCGGAGTACGTCGTCGGGCCGCAGTGCGAGGAGCCGCGGTTCTTCACCTGCAGCCTGTCGCGCGTGGTCTTCGGGCCGGGCGACTACGGCGTGCTCGAAGTGGTGATGGAGGTGACCGAGCAGGTCACCGCGGCCCGCCGGATCGAGGCCCTGGCCGAGGAGCGCCGCCGCATCCTGCGCCGCTACGAGAGCCTGATGAAGGTCAGCGCGCAGATCGTCTGGGTGACCACCCGCGACGGCTACGTGCACGAGCCCAGCCCGAGCTGGGAGCGGGTCACCGGACAGCCGTGGGAGGGGCACCGCGGGCAGGGCTGGCTGAGGATGGTCCATCCCGACGACCGCCAGGACACGATCAGGTCGTGGTCCGGGGCGGTCAGCAGGGCCAGCGAGACCTGGGAGCACGTCTACCGGCTGCACACCGCCGACGGCTCCTACCGGCACTTCGAGATGCGCGCCGTGCCCATCTGCGAGAACGGTCAGGTCGTGGAGTGGGTGGGGTCGTGCACCGACATCGAGGAGCAGTGGCAGGAGCAGCGGCGGCAGCGCCTGCTCGACAGCGCCGCGGCGGCCACGGCCCAGCTCAGCAGCCTGGAGGAGATGCTCGGCGCGCTGTCCGATGTCATCGTGCCCGAGCTGGCCGACGGCTGCGGTGTCTACCTCGTCACCGACCTGACCGGCGATCGGCGCGGCGCGGTGCCGTTCGTCGTCGAGCGGCTGGCCGGCGCGGCGCGTCGCGGCCTGGTGCCGCTGTCGCCGTACAGCGAGGAGCAGCTCGACGACGGCAACGCCTTCGTGGCGGTCGTCCGCCGGCGGCGGCCCGTGCTCCAGACGTTCCCCGCCGGGTGCCCGCCGCCCGACCTGGCGCCCGCCGGCACCCGCGCGTGGCTGGCCGCCAGCGGCGCCAACAGCATGCTGGTCCTGCCGGTCGTGGTCGACGGCGCGGTGCCCGCCGTGGTCGGGGTGGTGACGTGCGGGGACCGTCCGGCGATCAACCGGGCCGACATCACGCTGCTGGGCAACATGTTCGGCCACGCCCACGACGCGCTGAGCCGGGCCATCCGCTTCCAGCGCACCCAGCAGGTCGCGCTGGCCCTGCAGTACAGCCTGCTCGCCGAGCCGCCGCGCCTGCCCGGCCTGCGGATCGTGGCCCGCTACCGGGCCAGTCCCAGCGCCGCCGAGGTGGGCGGCGACTGGTACGACTCCTTCGTCCTGCCCGACGGCGTCCCGGCGCTGGTCATCGGCGACGTGGCGGGGCACGACCTGTCGGCGGCCGTCCTGATGAGCCAGTTGCGCAACATGCTGCGGGCGCTGGCGATGGACCGCCGCGAGCCGCCCGGCGAGATCCTGACCCGGCTCAACGTCGCGATGGAGTCGTTGTCCTCCGAGGTCACGGCCACGTGCGTGTTCGCCCGCGTGGAGGAGGGCAACGGCGGCCACCGGCTGCGGTTCGCGGTGGCCGGCCATCCGCCGCCCCTGCTGGTCACCGCCCAGGGCCACGGACGTTTCCTGGAGGAAGCCGTCAGCCCGCTGCTCGGCTTCTTCGACGACGAGACCCGCGCTTCCGCGGCCGAGCCGCTGCCGCCGGGCAGCACGCTGCTGCTCTACACCGACGGGCTCATCGAACGGTCGGGCGAGCACCTGGACCTCGGTCTCGAACGGCTGCGCCGGGTGGCGGAGTCGCTCGCCGCCGAGCCGCTGGAGAGCTTCTGCGACCAGGTGCTCAGCGGCCTGCCCAGCACCGGCCTCGACGACATCGCCATCATCGCCCTGCGGCTGCCGCCCGCGCGGGAGGAGTGATCACGAGGGCAGCACGCCCGTGACCACGCACAGGCTGCGCAGAGCGTCGTGGTCGAGGATCGCCCGTGCGGAGTCCCCGGCCAGCAGGGCGGCCGCGGTCTCGCGTCCCATGGCCTGGACGGCCGGGTCGCGCGCGGCCATGGCGTACCCGGCGCTCCTGGCCATGCCCGCGATGACGCGGGAGAAGTCGCCCAAGGTGTCGGTGAACAGCAGTCCGGAGCTGACCGCGCCGACGGCCGAGCAGGTGCGGGCCGGTGGCAGCGGGCCCCGGGGAGCCGCGCCGAGCTCGCGGGCCACGGCCGCGCGATCGACGGCCACCGGCCTGTCGCCCGCGGCGGCCACCATGTTGACGGCCAGGTAGCCGAAGAGCAGCGTGGCGAGTGCGGTGGGGACGAGCGACAACACGGCGCCGACCGGCCGCCCGGTGACGCCGTTCCACGGACGCGCTCCCCAAGGCCGGGGGGCCGCGGCGGACAGCGCCTGCGCGGCGCCGCGCAGGGCGCTGCCCAGCCACGCGGCGCCGGTGCCCACGACGACCAGCCCGGCGAACCCGACCGAGAAGAACGGCCCGCTCTGCGACAGGTCGACGAGGCGCGGCAGAGGAGCCATGCAGGACGACAGATTCTCGGCGCCGCACGCCGCGATGACCAGGTGGATCATGATGAGCGGCACCAGGCCGAACACGGTCAGCAGCATGAGGATCCCGGCGCCCGCCACGACCGGCGCGGCGCCGCCCCGCCCTCCGGCCGCCACACCGAAGCAGAACGCCCCGGTCAGGGCCACGGCGGTCGCCACGACGAGCAGAGGGGCGAAGAGAGCGGCCGCGCTCTCCATGGGCACGGCCCCCGTGAGCGGCACGCCGCCGAAGGTCGAGCGCAGCCATCCGTAGAAGGGGATCATCACCCCGGCGTAGACGAGGCAGATCGCCAGCGCGGTGACGTTGACCGCCGGCAGCGGCATGCGGGGGGCCGCCAGACGGCTCGGCGGGGCGTCCCGCCAGACGGCCGCGAGGGGCCGGGGCGGCAGGCCGCGCCGCACCGCCCAGCCGATCGACGCGGTGGCGCAGGCCAGCACGACGCAGAGCTGCAACGCCGGGCTGAAAGCGGCGGTGAACAGGCCGTACCAGAGAATGTCCCGGCTCGCCGCGCTGTCGATCATCGACGCGATCATGTCGAACCAGTGGCTCAGCCACGCCCCGAAGATCACCGCCGACAGCGCCGAGCCGGCCAGCGCGGCCGTCCGGACCCGCCGGGCCAGCGGCAGCCACACCGACGCGCACAGGACCGCCCACCTCAGCATGAGCTGGAACAGGACGGCGAGCAGCGCCGCCAGCGCGACCGCGATCACGGGGGAGTCGGCCAGGACGTCGGCCCACGAGCCGGCCGCGGTCGGCAGCGGCGGCGCGACGAGCTGACCGGTCACCGTCCCCGCCGTCATCGCCAGCGCGGCGGGCAGCGTGGACGGCGGACGCGTGTGCGTGGCCTGCGCCAGCAGCCCGGCCCGCCACACGGTGCCGGCGACCGCCCCGGTGGCCAGCGCCCCGAACAGCACCCCGACGGCCAGGCGCTCCGGGCTGAACAGGGAGGCCACGGGCACCGTGAAGGTCACCTCCACGAGCTGGACGCACGGCGAGTACCCCAGTCCGAGCAGCGCGCCGGCGGCAGCGGACTCCACCACGCCGATCCGGAACAGCCGGGGCGCGCCGCGGATGACGCCGGCCCGCTCCTCGTCGCCCGGGTGGAAGGACCACGGTCCCCGGTCCCGTCGGCGCCGCCGGTTGTGCGGCCGTGACGGGCTCAGGGTGTCCAGGAGCAGCCGCTCGCCGTCCGGTGTGGCGCAGCCGCGCAGGTCGGCGTAGTACTCCCTGGTCCTGAGCACCGAGGTGCGGGCGAACCACAGCAGGGCCAGCACGGCCGCCAGCCGCCACGGCAGGACGGTGAGCAGGCCCGGCTGGACCGCCGCGAGCAGCAGCAGGGGCAGCGCGACGACCAGCAGGTACGCCCACCAGACCGCCAAGGCGAACGTGGTCAGGCCGACGTCCTTGTTGCGCAGATGGGCCAGCTCGTGGGCGAGGACGGTGTCGAGTTGCCCGGGGTCGGCGTCGGCCGCGCGCAGCAGCCCGAGGTCGAGGATGATCCGGTACCGGGGACGACGGCCGAAGGCCCGGCCGCTCGCGCTCGCGCGCAGGGTCGCGACGTACACCTCCGTCCCTGGGGCCAGGGCCCGTACGGTGTCCTCGACGCGCCGCACCACGGCGGCCATGCCCTCGTCCACCGCGAACTGGGCCAGCGGTCGGGGGCCGGAGAGCATGACCAGGCGCGGGTGCAGGAGGTGGATCACGACGGCCACCGCCAGCAGCTCGGCCACCATGCCGATCACCACCCACCCGGTGCGCGCCGAATACCGCTGGACACAGTCGATGTAGGCAGAGACCAGGACGCCGTCGGGGATCCGTCCCGCGCCGGATCCCGCGGCCAGGGCGCAGGCACGATAGCCGCGGTCAGGGCTGCCGGCGGCGTACCGGTCGAGCAGGACCAGGTACAGGTGCACGGCGCTGGTGACCGCGACGACGATCATGAGCAGGAAGCGGGCCGTGGTCGCAGCCGGCAGCGCGAACGGGTCCAGCCGCGGCGGAGGCGGCGTCGCGGGCGTGCCGGCCCGCGCCGTCGCCTGCCGGAAGGGGCCGGCGGGCGGGGCCACGGTCAGGGCCGCGGGTCGATGAGGGCCGCGGCGAGCAGCGTGTTGACGCGCTGGGCCAGCTCCTCGGGCATCCCCGCCGCCAGCACGATCTCGGCCGCCTGCGCGCCGATCGCCGCCGCCTCGACCGCGCTGACCCTGGGCAACGGCGTGCGCTCGCCCTGCGGGGCGACGGCCGAGGTCAGCGCCCTGCGACGGCGGCGCTCCCGCCACCGGGCCCGCAGCCGGTCGACCCGTTCGGTGGTCATGCCCGTCAGCACCTCGCAGGCCACGCCGTTGAGCAGGGTCAGAACCACGCCGAGCACGAGCTGCATGCCCTCGCCCGCGTCGAAGCCGGTGGGCTGGTCGCGTTCGCGTCCGCGCAGCGTGGCGCGGACCGCGCGTCTGCGGGCGGCCGGGTTGCCGAAGAAGTCCGCGCAGGCCAGGGGCAGGAAGCGCACCTCCTCGGGGGCGACGTCGAGCAGGATCGTCCGGGCGGCCTCTTCGATGGTCGGCGCCGTACGACGGGAGCCGTCGCCGGAAATGCCGGGTTCTGGGGAGCCTGGTTCGGGCATGTCTCCTCGCCTGACTTGAACTGAGTCCCCGAATCACCCCTATGAGAGCATGTCCGCCGCTCTGCGGATACATGACCGCTGAAGGCGATCGGCCCCTTTCGCGGACGTCCCGCCGCCGGGGGAGTGTTGCGCTGGAAGTGAAGAGCGGGGGTCCGGACGGGCCGGGTGGGCCAGGATGGCAGGCATGCGGACACTTGTTCTCGGCGGCACGAGGTTTCTGTCCAGGGAGATCGCGCGGCAGGCCCGCGACCGCGGGCACGAGGTGGTGTGCGCGGCGCGCGGCGTGGCTGGCGAGCCGCCCTCGGGCGTGGAGTTCGTCCGGGTCGACCGGGCCGAAGACGGCGGGCTCGCGCCGCTGAAGGGGTCGTTCGACCTGGTCGTCGACGTCGCCAGGCTGCCCAGCCAGGTGCGGCGCGCGGTCACGGAGCTGGCGGGCCGGGCCGGTCACTACACGTTCGTGTCGTCGTGCAGCGTCTACTCCGACGCGACCCGGGTCAATCAGGTGCTGCACGACCCGTTGCCCGCCGGCGCCGACGAGAGCGACCCGGAGAACTACGGGCCGGCCAAGGTGGCGTGCGAGCAGATCCTCGGCGACGGCGCGCTGCACGTACGGGCCGGGCTGATCGTCGGCCCCGAGGACCAGTCCGACCGGTTCACTTACTGGGTCGAGCGGCTGGCGCGCGGCGGCCGCGTGCTGGCTCCCGGCTCGCCCGGCGATCTGGTGCAGCTCGTCGACGTACGCGATCTCGCGGCCTGGACGCTCGACGCGGCCCAGGCCGGGCTGACCGGCCCTTACGACGGCATCTCCATGCCCTTCACCAGGGGGGAGATGCTGGCGGGCATCGCCGAGGGGCTGGCGGTGGCGCCGGAGCTCGTCTGGGCGGGCCAGGAGTTCCTCGCCGGGCACAAGGTCGAGCCGTGGGCCGGGCCGCGTTCGCTGCCGTTGTGGTTGCCTTTGCCGGAATACGCCGGGTTCATGGCCCGGGACACCTCCGCCACGCTGGCCGCCGGGCTGCGCATCCGCCCGGTCGCCGACACCGCCCGCGACACGCTCGCCTGGCTGCGCGCCTCCGGCCACCGGGTGACCCGCGCCGGCCTCACCACCGACGAAGAAGCCGAACTCCTCCACCTGCTTCCCTGACCCCCGGTTCCCGGTTCCCGGTTCCCGGTTCCCGGTTCCCGGTTCCCGGTTCCCGGTTCCCGGTTCCCGGTTCCCGGGCCCGGGCCCCTGATCCCTTGGCCCCTCGGGCCCCCGGTCCCTTGGCTTCCGGGCCGCATGGTCGCCCGGCTGCTCGCGGGGGCGCCGTGGCCGGGATCATGGAGGGTGTGTTGCGCGTGACGATGAACGACTCCGCGGCCGGTCTGCTCGGTGTGCCGGGCGGCCCGGCCCTGCCGGCGCCGCCGGGCGGCCTCGCGCCAGGTCTGCGGGAACGGGTGGCCCAGGGGCTGGTCCGGCGGGGTGAGGTGCTCGGCTGGGCCGCCTCGACGGACGGCGCCGAACGTGCCCCCGCGCCCTTCCACGACCTCACCGGCTGGGAATGCGACCAAAGTTCCGTGCATCTGGAGGACTTCGTCCCGGTCGAGGTCGTCACCGTCGATCACGCGCCGGGGATCGGCGACGACGGCCAGCGCGTGCTGCTGCTGCACGGCGTGGCGCTCGCCCTGGAGGTCGTCCGGCTCGTGCGCGCCCTGCACCCGCGCGGCCCGGTGCGCTGCGTCGTGACCGCGAACGAGACCAGCGCGACGTTCCGGTTCCACCAGATCAGGCCGGGCGAGAGCTGGAACGCCGCTGACCTGGACGGATACGCCGGCGACAAGGTGATCGTGGTCGATCGGGGGCCGTTCGCCGCACTCCAGGAGCATCCGGACGTGCCGGGCGCCGCGTACGATTCCTGATCGTGTCGATGAGGTTGAGCCTCGCGAAGATCGAGGCCGCGCTGCTGGAGTCCGTACGGGCCGACCCCACCCTCATCGGGGCCGTCATTGAGGGCCGGTCGCGCGGTCTCCCTCCAGAGACGGACGTGTTCGCGGACGACCACCGCTCGCTCACCGCCATCGCCGAGGGACGCGCCGAGGCGGAGCACGGCACCGCGCGATGGAGGCACTGCTTCCCCTGGCTGGCGGCGGCCACCGGCGAGGACGGCGCGAACGACGTGGCCGGGTGCGAGGTCGGCTACGGCCCGCCGTTCGCGCTGGATCCCGGGCAGGTGGCGGCGGTCGCGCGGGGCCTGGCCGAGGAGGGGTGGAGGTTCGGCGCCGGTCACGCGGGCGGGACGTACGAAGGGCTGGAGGCGCTGGCGCCGTTCTACGCGGCGGCGGCCCGCGAGGGCAAGGCGGTCGTGGGCGCGGTGCGCTGACATCCCTCGCCCGTGGGGGCGCGGTGCGCTGACGGCCCTCGCCCGTGTGCGGGGATGCGCGGCCCTGACTGCCGGCCTCGGGCCTCTGTGTGAACGTGCCGCCGGTGGTGTGGTGGGGGTGTGCAGGTTGGGGGCGGGTACCGTGCAGACTGCCCCTTGGGTGGGCGTTCGGGCCTAACGTCCCGGAATATGCAGACAGTGGACGTTCTGGTGGTGGGGGCGGGGCTGGCCGGGTTGAGCACCGCCCGCCTGCTGGCCCGGCGGGGGCTGGACGTCATGGTCGTCGATCGCCGCAGGTCGTTGTCGGCCGGCGTCCGGACCACCGGGATCTTCGTACGCCGCACGCTCGACGACTTCGACGTTCCCGGCCACCTGCTCGGGCCCGGTGTCCGGGACGTCCTGCTGTATCCGCCGTCGCGGCGCTCGCCGATCCGGCTCACCAGCGACCGGGACGAGTTCCGGGTGGCCGACATGGCCGCCGTCTACGAGCACGCCCGCCGCGCGGCGGAGTCGGCCGGCGCCCGCGTCCTGCTGGGCGTCCGCTACACGGGCACCTCATCGGGCCTCGTACGCCTGGAGCGCACAAGCGGCGCGGAGGGCGCGGAGGGCGTGGACGGCGTCGTGGGGGTGGAGGTGGTGGGGGTCAGGTTCGTCGTGGGGGCGGATGGGGCACGGTCGCGGGTGGCGCGTGATCTCGGTCTCGACGTCAACCGGCGCTTTCTCGTCGGCGCCGAGATCGTCCATGCCGTCGCGCCGGGTTCGGGCGTTCCGGCGTTCCACTGCGTGCTGGATCCCCGGGTGGCTCCGGGGTACCTCGGGTGGGTGGTGGACGACGGGCGGCACGCCCATGTGGGGGTCGCGGGGGAGCCGGGAGCGATGCGGGCCGGCGTCCGCCGTCTGCTGGACGCCTTCGCCGCCGACGCGCCCGGTCGCGCGACGCCCGCCGGGCCGGTCGAGCGCCGGGGAGGCCCGATCCCGGTCGGGGGCGTGCTGCGGCGGCTGGCGTGCCAGGACGGGCTGCTGGTCGGGGACGCGGCGGGCGCGGTGTCGCCCCTGACGGCCGGTGGGCTGGACCCTTGCCTGCGGATGTCCGAGCTGGCCGCGTCGGTGATCGCCGACTATCTGCGCACCGGTGACCGAGAGGTGCTGAAGCGGTACGACGGGGCCGCGCTGCGGGCCCGGTTCCGGGGCCGGTTGTTGCTGCGGCGGCTGTCGGCGGGGATCCGGTCACCGGTCGCGGCGGAGGCCGCGGTGACCGTCCTGCGCACCCGTCCCGGCCGGGCGCTGGCCGCGCGGATCCTGTTCGGCGACGGCTCCTTCCCCGAGCTCGAACCCCGGCTCACGGCGGGGGCGGGCACGGTCCGGCGACCCTGACGATCCCCGGCGAGCCCGGCTCGTGAGCGGCCGCAGCGGGGCCGGGCGCGGCGTGCCCGAGATCGGGTCTAAACGCGGATGGGGGAGCGCGATCCCGTGTGGGAGAAGGTGGGAGGCCGGAGAACGGGGGCGACCCCGTGTGGGGCACGGGGTCGCGGAGGTGTGGGGTTACGGCTTGGTGTAACCGCCCGTGTAGGCGCCGCTTCCGCTGTACGCGTACACGCGGATGCGGTAGGTGCCCGCCGTGCCGTTGTAGGTCAGCGACTCGTCAGGCCCGCTGCCCGCGCTGCTGGCCACCGTGGTCCAGCCGAGGATGCCCTGCTTCTGCAGGTACAGGTCGAAGTCCACGCCGGAGGGCCCGTCGAGGCACGCCCGGTGCGTCCCGGCGGCGGCCGTGTAGCCGGAGCTGTTCGGGTAGTACACGTTCTGCCCGCTGGTCAGGTTGCCGGAGAACGGCGTCTGGTAGCCGGTGCAGTTCCCTGGGGTGGTCCCGACCGTGATGCTCTTGCTGGTGGAGTTCGTGGCCCCGCCGTTGTCGGTCACGGTGAGGGCCACGGTGTACGTGCCCGCGGCGGCGTAGGTGTGCGACACGGTCGCGCCGCTGCCGGTGGAGCCGTCGCCGAAGGTCCACGCGTAGGAGGCGATGCTGCCGTCCGGGTCGCTGGAGCCGGAGCCGTTGAACGAGCACGCCCGCGTGGTGTTGTCGCACGACTGGGTGAAGCTCGCCACCGGCGGCTGGTTGCCACCGGTCGTCGGCGGGTACTGCGTGGCGTCGTGCACGTCGAGCAGCGGCTCCTTGACCCCGTCGCTGGCGTCGTCGGTCCAGTTGAGGTTGCCCGTGGCCTTGAGCTTGTCCCGTACGGCCAGCGCTCCCGCCCGGGTGGTGGGCTTGTTCGAGCCGCTGGTCAGCACGGCCGCGGCGCCCGCGACGTGCGGGCTGGCCATGGAGGTGCCGCTGATGGTGTTGTAGCCGCCGTTCATCCACGTGGAGTAGATGCAGGTGCCGGGGGCGGCGACCTCGACCGTGGTGCCGTAGTTGGAGAACCAGGCGAGGGTGTCGTCGGTGTCGGTCGCGCCGTCGGTGCGGCACGGCACGGTGATCGTGCCGGCCAGGCCGCCGGGCTGGCCGTCGAAGTCGGTCACGGCCGAGACGGTGACGACGTCGGGGTGGTTGGCGGGGAAGAAGCCGGAGGCGTCGGCCGAGCTGTTGCCGGCGGCCACGACGACGACGATGCCCGCGTTGGTGGCGTTCGTGATCGCGTTGCTGATCGCGGAGCTGCTGCAGCCCTGGCAGCCGAGGCTCAGGTTGATGACCTCGATCGTGCTCGCCCTGGCCACGACCCAGTCGAGACCGGCGGCGATGCCGGCCAGCGTGCCGGAGCCCGCCGAGTTGAGCACCTTGACGGCGTGGATGCGGGCGCCGGGGGCGACGCCGACCGCGCCGACGGCGTTGTCGATGGCGCCGATCGTGCCGGCCACGTGGCTGCCGTGCCCGTTGTCGTCGTCGCCGGTGCCCGAGCAGACGCCGCTGGTGCAGTTGGTGCTGGCCACCACGTTCAGGTCGGGGTGGTCGAGGTCGACGCCGGTGTCCACGACCGCCGCGTCCACGTCGACGCGGACGTCGTCGGTGCCGTCGATGTCGAGGTTGATGTTCTGGTCGGCGAAGATGCGCTTGATGCCGCTCGGCACGGTCTGCGCGAAGGCGTGCACCTCGTGGTCGGGCTCGACGGTGAGCACACCGGGATCGCCCTTCAGCTTGGCGGCCTCCTCGGGGGTGAAGAGGGCCGAGTAGCCGTTGAAGGCGTACCGGTAGGTTCCCACCAGCACGCCCTTGTGCGCCGTGACCTGCTGCTGCGCCTCGTTCGCCACCTGCGCCCGCGACACGCCAGAGAGCTGGACGATGTAGCGCTGCTGGTCGGCGGCGGCCGGGGAGTCGGCCTCGGCGGCGGTGGCCCAGCCGGACAGTGCCAGGCAGACGCCGGAGGCCAGGGCTAACAGGGTTGAGATTCGACGCATGGAAACGCCTTTCTCCGGGGGTGACATGAGCTGTGCTCATGCGGCTTGTGAGCGGAACATCGCATATGACAGCGAGTCAGGCAATACTGAAATATCTGTCATAGATCACATCGGTCTGGGTCGTTCCGACGAAGAACCGGGGCCGTCATAGTGACGGTGGACGAACCGGGCGGTCCCCGCCGGCTCTAGGGTCGGGCGGAGTCGACCAGGGGGGACACCGGTGCCGGAGCTGGAGGAGATCGATGCGTGGCTGCGTCACCGGCTGGCGGGACTGCTCGCCGAGAACCAGGTGCCCGGGGCCGCCGTCGCGGTCCACGCGGGCGGCCGGACGGTCGAGGTCGCGGCCGGGACGCTGAGCACGGCGACGGGCGTCGAGGCGACCCCCGGCTCCCTGTTCCAGATCGGCTCGATCACCAAGGTGCTGACCGCGACGCTGGCCATGCAACTGGCCGACGAGGGCCTGCTCGACCTGGACGCGCCCGTGCGCGACCGCCTCCCGGCGTTCCGGATCGGCGACGAGCGGGCCGCCCGGCGGATCACCCCGCGCCAGCTCATGTGCCACGTCGCGGGCTTCGAGGGGGACGTCTTCACCGACACCGGCAAGGGCGACGACTGCGTCGAACGCTTCCTCGACGTCCTGCACGACGTGCCGCAGCTGTTCGAGCCCGGCGAGATGTTCTCCTACAACAACGCCGGCTACTGCGTGCTGGGCCGGATCATCGAGGTCGTGCGGGGCAAGCCGTTCGACGCGTGCCTGCGCGACCACCTGCTCACGCCGCTCGGCATGACCCACGCCGCCTGCGACCCGTACGAGGCGATCGTGCACCGCACGGCGGTCGGCCACGTCCAGCGCACGCCGGACGGCCCGTACCGGCCGACCCCGGTGTGGGCGCTGGCCCGCTCGAACGCGCCCGCCGGGTCGATGCTGGCGATGCCGCCGCGTGACCTGCTGGCCTTCGCCCGCATGCACCTCGCCGGCGGCACCGGCCCGGACGGAGCCCGCGTGCTGAGCGCGGAGAGCGTCGCGGAGATGCGGCGGCCGCAGGTCAGGCTGCCCGACTTCGCCCAGGGCACGGCCTGGGGCCTGGGCTGGGAGCTCTTCGACCGGCCCGGCGGCGCGGTCTTCGGCCACGACGGCAGCACCGTCGGCCAGGCGGCGTGCCTGCGCGTGGCGCCGGGGCGCGACGTGGCCGTGGTCGTCGTCGCCAACGGCGGGCGGACGCGGCCCGTGTTCGCCGAGATCACCGGCCGCGTGCTGGGCGAGCTGGGCGGGGTCGAGCTGCCCGCGCCGCCGGTGCCCGGCCCGGCCCCCGTCCCGCCCGCGAACGCGGCCCGGTACGCCGGCACGTACACGTCGAGCACCTGCGAGACGGAGGTGACCCTGGACGGCGCCGGGCGGCTGTGGCTGCGCCGGACGCCCGTGGGCATCACCGCCGACCTGGACGAGGTGCCGTACCGCACCGAGCTGGCCGCCTGGCGCGACGACGTGCTGATCCCCCTCGAACCCGAGCGCGGCGCGCACGCCCCGATCGCCTTCCTCGGCGACGACGGGACCGGCCGCGCCCTCTACCTGCACGACGGCCGCGCCGACCGCCGCACGTCCGGCTGACCCCGCGAGAACGGCCCGCCCGCGCACAGCGCCGGCGGGCCGTTCTCATGCCCGCCCCCGTCTCCGCACCGTGCTGATCAGTTGGTACGCCCGGACGAACCCCGGCCCCAACGTTCGATGTCCGCGACGAACACCGCCGGGGACGCGGGTCCCACTATCGTCGGATGGATTTGGAGAGCGATCGCGTGCTGGCGATCCGGGATCTGTCGGTCGAGATCCGGCGCGGCGACAGGGTCGTCCGCCCGGTCTCGGACGTCAGTCTGGTGCTGAACCGCGGCGAGACCCTGGGGATCGTCGGCGAGACCGGGTCCGGCAAGTCCATGACCGGTCTCGCGATCATGGGCATGCTGCCGGCCGGCGGCCGGGTGACCGGCGGCTCGATCGACTTCGGCGGCGAGGAGCTGGTCGGCCTGCCCGCCGCGCGCTACCGGGCCCTGCGCGGCAACGAGATCGCGATGGTGTTCCAGGACTCGCTGACGGCGCTGAACCCGACCCGGCGCATCGGCGAGCAGGTCGCCGAGCCGGTCCGGCTGCACCACGGCGCCTCCAGGCGGGCCGCCCGCGAACGCGCCGCCGAGGTGCTCGCCCTGGTCGGCCTGCCCCGCCCGGCCGAGCGCATGGACGACTACCCGCACCAGCTCTCCGGCGGCATGCGGCAGCGCGTGATGATCGCGATGGCGCTGGCCTGCGAGCCGCGGGTCGTCATCGCCGACGAGCCCACCACGGCGCTCGACGTCACCATCCAGGCCGAGATCCTCGACCTCCTGGACGGCCTGCGCTCCCGGCTCGGCATGTCGATGATCCTCATCACCCACGACATGGGCGTCATCGCCCGGCACGCCGACCGCGTCGGCGTCATGTACGCCGGCCGCCTGGCCGAGACCGCCCCCACCCCCGTGCTCTTCGCCCGGACCCGGCACCGCTACACGCACGCGCTGCTGGCCTCGATCCCCTCGCTCACCCACGACCGGGACGAGCGGCTGTTCAGCATCCCCGGCGCGCCGCCCGACCTGACCGCGGCCGGGCCCGGCTGCCCGTTCGCGCCGCGCTGCGACGCCGCCACCGACCGGTGCCGCGAGGAGCGTCCGGCCCCCGTGGCCGAGGACGGCGGGCACGTCCACGCCTGCCACCATCCGGCCACCGGACCGGCCGACCGGGTCCAGAGCCGCTTCCGCACCCGCCCGGCGGAGCCCGCGGCGTCCGCGGAGCGCGCGCCGCGGTTGCGCGTCGTCGACCTCAGGCGCGAGTACCCGATCGGCGGCAGGGGCCTGTTCGGCGCGCGCCGCACCCTCAAGGCGGTCTCCGGCGTGAGCTTCGAGGTGGCGGCGGGGGAGACGTTCGGGCTGGTCGGCGAGTCGGGATGCGGGAAGTCCACCCTGGGCAGGATGCTCGTCGCCCTCGACCGGCCCACCTCCGGCGAGGTGATCTTCGACGGCGAGCCGGTCAGCCGGATGGGCGCGCGGGCGCTCGGCCCGCGCCGGAGCCGGCTGCAGATGATGTTCCAGGACTCCGGCGCCGCCCTCGACCCCCGCATGCGCATCGGCACGATTCTGCGCGAGCCGCTGGCGATCCAGGGCGCGGGCGACCGCGCCCACCGCACGGCCCGCGCCCGCGAGCTGCTGCGGGACGTCGGCCTTCCCGCGGGCGTCATGGAGCGCTACCCCCACGAGCTGTCCGGCGGGCAGCGGCAGCGGGTGAACCTGGCCCGCGCCCTGGCCCTGGACCCGGCGGTGCTGGTCGCCGACGAGCCGGTCAGCGCCCTGGACGTGTCCATCCGCTCCCAGGTGCTCAACCTCATGCGCGCCGTCCAGCTCGAACGCGGCCTCAGCAGCGTGGTGATCTCGCACGACCTCGCCGTCGTGCGGTACCTGGCCGACCGGGTCGGCGTCATGTACCTGGGCAAGCTGGTCGAGACCGGGACCACCGAAGAGGTGTACGGCGCCCCCGCCCACCCCTACACCGCCGGCCTGCTGGCCGCCGTCCCCGACGCGGACCCGCAGGCCCGGCAGCCGCGCGGCGAACGCGTACGCGGCGAGCTGCCGAGCCCGATCGACCCGCCCAGCGGCTGCCGCTTCCGCACCCGCTGCGCCCTGGCCGACGACCTGTGCGCCCAGGCCGAGCCCCTTCCGCGGCCGGTCACCGGCAGCCACCAGGTCGCCTGCCACCACCCGCTCCAGCCGCTCGAACCCGCGGCCACCCCGCTGAAGGGAGCCTCCCGGTCATGACCTGGTACGTCGTCCGGCGCCTGGCGATCTCGGTCGTCGTCCTGCTCGGCATCTCCGCGGTGGTGTTCCTGCTGCTGCACCTCGTCTCGGACAGCCCCGGGCGGGTGGTCCTGGGGCAGCGCGCCTCGCCCGAGGCGGTCGCCGACTTCAACCGGCAGCACGGGTACGACCGCCCGGTCCTCGCCCAGTACGTCGGCTACCTGGGCCAGCTCGCCCGGGGAGACCTGGGCAGGTCGTACAAGCTGAACGAGAACGTGGCCACCCTGCTTGGGCAGAACGCCGGCCGCAGCGCGATGCTCTCGGCGGCCGGCCTGGCGCTGGCCCTGGTGATCGCCGTGCCGCTCGGCGTGCTGCAGGCGGTCTGGCGCAACAGCGTCGCCGACCGGCTGCTCACGGCGGTCTCGTACGTGCTCTACGCGACGCCGTCGTTCCTGCTCGGGCTGATCCTCATCGCCGTCTTCAGCCAGGCGCTGCCGATCTTCCCGGCGGAGGCGTCCCAGTCGCACTCGCCCTGGGTCGTCCTCACCGATCCGCGGGCGATGGCGCTGCCGGTCATCACGCTGGCCGCGGCGAGCGTCGCGGTCTTCGCGCAGTACCAGCGCTCCTCGGCCCTTGACCAGCTCGGCCAGGACTACATCCGGGTGGCGCGGGCCAAGGGGCTGCCCGAGCGGCTGATCCTGCTGCGCCACCTGCTGCGCAACGCCTGCCTGCCGCTGGTCACCCTGGTCGGCACGCTCATCCCCACCCTCCTGGCGGGCAACCTGATCGTCGAGTCGCTGTTCAACTATCCCGGCCTCGGCCTGCTGTTCCTCAACAGCCTGCAACGCGAGGACTATCCGGTGCTGCTCGCCTACACCCTCGTCGGGGGCGTCCTGACCGTGGCCGGCAACTTCGTCGCCGACCTCGTCGTCGCCGCCGCCGACCGCCGAATCGAGCTGACGAAATGACCACACAGAACGTGGAGGCCCGGCCCGAGGCCGAGGCCGTCCCGGCGCGGAGCCGGCGCTCGGTGCTGCGCGGGCTGCGGCGCAGCCCGCTCGGCCTGACCGGCGGCCTGCTCCTGCTGCTGATCGCCGGGTTCTGCTTCCTCGGGCCGCTGCTCTACCGCACCAACCAGATCGACGTGGACCTGGTCAACGCGGCCCTGCCGCCCGGCCCCGGCCATCCGCTCGGCACGGACGCCAACGGCTTCGACGTGCTCGGCCGGCTGATGGCCGGCGGCCGCCTGTCGCTGCAGATCGGCCTGCTCGCCGCCCTGTTCGCCACCGCGATCGGCACCCTGTACGGCGCGGTCGCCGGCCTGGCCGGCGGCGTCGTGGACGGCTTCCTCATGCGCCTGGTCGACGTCATGCTCTCGGTGCCGTTCCTGTTCTTCGTCCTGATCCTGTCGGCCCGCTTCCACGCCGACGCGCTGTCGCTGAGCCTGGTCATCGGCGGGTTCTCCTGGCTGGTCTCCGCCCGGCTGGTCCGCGGCGAGGTGCTGACGCTGCGGGTTCGCGAGTTCGTGCTGGCCGCGCGGGTGATGGGCGCCTCCCGCCGGCGGCTCATCCTCACCCACCTGATCCCGAACGCGCTCGGCGTGATCATCGTCAACATCACGTTCCAGGTCGCCGACGCGATCCTGGTCGTGGCGGCGCTGGGCTTCCTCGGGTTCGGGCTGACGTACCCGACCGAGGACTGGGGCAGCCAGCTCGCCGGCGGCGTCGCCTACATCTCGGCCGACTACTGGTGGCTGATCTACCCGGTCGGGGGCTGCATCGTCCTGACGGTGCTGGCGCTCAACCTGCTCGCCGACGCCCTGCGCGACGCCGTCGGGCGCCGGGCCGACTGACGTCCGCCGACCGATGAACGCCGACTGACATCTCCACCCCCACATGTAGGGAGCCTGCAATGACGCACGTGTCCGGAAAGCAGCGAGCACGCCTGGCGGTGGCGCTCGCCGCCGCGGTGGCGGTGCTCGCCACAGCGTGCACCGGCGGCGGGGGCGCCGCGAAGGACCCCGCCGCGGGGTACGCCAGCCAGCCGGCGCAGTCGGGCAAGCCCAAGGACGGCGGCACGGTCACGGTCGCGCTGACCCCCGGCCTCAGCCCGAACTACATCTACCCCTACCCGCCGGCCGCCGCCAACGGGACCGTCATCGCCCGCGGCCTGATGTGGCGCTCCCTCTACCGGCCCAGCGGCGAGGGCGACCAGGTGGCCGACGCCGAGCTGAGCCTGGCCGAGCCGCCCGTCTACAGCACCGACCGCAAGACCGTGACCATCAAGATGAAGGACTACAAGTGGTCCGACGGCAACCCGGTCACCGCCGGTGACGTCGTCTTCTCTCTGACGCTGCTCAAGGCGGCGCTCGCGGAGAGCCCGGCCAACTGGAGCTTCTACACCCCGGGCCAGTTCCCCGACGGGGTCACCGCCAAGGCCGCCGCGCCCGACACGCTGACCCTCGAACTGGAGACGGCGTACAACCCGTCGTACCTGATGTCGATGCTGACGCTGCTGTACGTGATGCCGTCCAAGGCGTGGGACATCGACCGCGCGGGCGGCCCGCACCTCGACTACACCAAGCCGAAGAACGCCACGGCGATCTACAAGTACCTCACCAAGGAGTCGGAGTCGCAGTCCACGTTCGCCACGAACCCGCTGTGGCAGGTGGTGAACGGCCCGTTCCGGCTCAAGAGCTTCGACCCGACGACCGGCTCGTTCTCGCTGGCGCCCAACGAGTCCTACAGCGGGCCCGGCGACTCGCGGCTCGACCAGGTCGACTTCAAGGCGTTCACCTCGGCCGCCGCGGTGCTCAACCAGTTCAAGGCGGGGAACCTGACCGTCGGCACGCTCGACTCCAGCTTCATCACGCAGATCGGCGCGCTGAAGGCCAAGGGGTTCAACGTCTACGGCGCGCCCGCGCCCGCCCGCTTCGACTCGCTGACCATCAACTTCGGCAACACCGTGAACGGCTTCGACAAGATCATCGCGCAGCCGTACGTCCGGCAGGCCCTCCAGCGCCTGATCGACCAGCCGGGGTACATCGCCGGCCGGGGCATCTACAACGGCGCCGGCTCGCCCAACTACAGCACCGCGGGCAGCGGCTCGCCGTACCCGCCGGCCTTCGGCGACGCGCCGCCGTACCCGCACGACCCGGCGGCGGCGGCCAAGCTGCTCACCGACAACGGCTGGCAGGTGGTCCCGAACGGCTCCACCACCTGCGTGCGGCCCGGCACCGGGCCGGGCGAGTGCGGCGCCGGCATCCCGCGCGGCCAGAAGATCAGCTTCACCCTGGCCTCCGCGAACACCCCCGCCTACGTCGGCGCCCGGGACGTCGCCTTCGCCTCGGCGGCCAAGAAGCTCGGCGTCGAGGTCAAGATCGTCACCAAGTCCCTCACCTACATGTACGCCAACTACGGCAACACCTTCGCGCCCGCGAACAAGAACGAGTGGGCGATGCAGGACTACGGGCCGCTCTACCTGGCGGCCGGTTACCCCAGCAGCAACACGGTGTTCAACGCCAAGGGCAGTTTCAACCTGGGCGGCTACCGCGACGACGAGGTGGACCGGCTCATCGACGCCTCGACCTTCGGCGCCGACGCCGGGGCCCTGTCGGCCGAGGTGACCAAGATCGCCCAGGAGCTGCCCGTGCTGTTCTTCCCGACCCCGCACACCCTGGTCGTGTGGAAGGACACGCTGTCCGGCCCGCAGTCGTCGTTCCGGGCCCTGCTCAGCTACCTGTACACGCCCGAGCTCTGGTACTTCCACGCATGACGCGCGACGCCTTCGCCCGGCCGCTGCGCCACCTCGACCCGGCCGCCGCCGCCGTCGCGGACGCCCGCACACTGCGCGAGCTGGTCGGCGACGCCCGTGTGGTGGCCGTCGGCGAGGGGGCGCACAACGTCACCGAGTTCTACCGGCTCAAGGACCGGCTGTTCCGCATCCTCGTCCGCGAGCTGGGGTTCTCGGCGTTCGTGATGGAGTCCGGCTTCGCCGAGGGGCTGGCCGTGGACGCCTGGGTCCACGGCGGGCCCGCCGCGGCCGCGACGGTCGCCCGCGACGGCATCACCTACCGGTTCGGCGAGTGCGAGCCGATGCGGCGGCAGCTGCGCTGGATGCGCCGCCGCAACTCGGCGGGCCCGGGGCAGGTCTCCTTCTACGGCATGGACCTGCCCGGCTCGTCCACCTCGCCAGGCCCGGCGGTGCGCGCGTGCCTGGACCGCATGCCGGCCGGACCGGGCGACGAGGAGCTGCTGATCCTGAGCGACCTCGGCGGCCGCACCGAGGCGGCGGTCCGGTACGCGGCCATGCCCGCCGCGGGCCGGGCCCGCCTGCTCGCGGGGCTGCGCGAGCTGGCCGGGCGCGCGCTCCGGTCGGCGGACCCGGTGCTGCGCCGGTGCGCGGCCTCCCTCCAGGCGTTCGCCGACGAGGCCGAGGCGGGGGAGGCCGGGCCGGCGGGCGCGCCCTATCCCCGGGACCGGTTCATGGCCGAGACCGTGGAATGGGTGCTCGAACGGGAGCAGCGGATCGTCGTCAGCGCCCACAACTCCCACGTCCGGCGCTCGCCCTTCCACGGCCGGCCGACGCTGGGCGGCCTGCTCGCCGCGTCCCTGGGAGACGACCTGGTCGTCGTCGGCACGACCTACGGCTCCGGCCCGGAGGTGCGCTTCACGCAGCGCTCCCCGCGCCCGTTCGACTGCGACGTCTCGCTGGAGGCGCGCACCCTGCCGCCGAACTGCGTCGAGGCGCCGCTGGACCGGCTCGGCCCGCCCGTGACCGTCGTCGACCTGCGCCGCGCGCCGGGCGAGCTGTTCGACGGGATCGACGGCACGCTCGCGAGCGGCGGCCTCGACCCGGTGGACGACTTCCCGGCCGCCTACGACGCCCTGATCCACGTCCGCCGGGTCAGCCGGGTCCCCGGCGCGTTCGAACGGCTCCAGGCCGAGTTCGCCGCCGCCCGTCCTGCCCGTCCTGAATCGCCGGAGTCATCGTGACCCTTTCCTATCCGCCCGCGCGCACCGTCGAGGTCGTCGAGAACGTCGCGGGCGTCCGCGTGCCCGATCCGTACCGGTGGCTGGAGGAGGAGACGCCCGAGGTGCGGCGGTGGCAGCGGCGGCAGGCCGAGCTGGCCGCCGCCGTCGCCTACGACGGGCAGGACCCGGCGGCCGTCCGGGACCTGATCCTGGCCTTCGACACCGGATCCCGCCCGGCCCTGCCCAGGCACGCGGCCGGCCGCTGGTTCCGCCCGGTCACCCCGCCCGGCGGGACGGCGTCCACCGTGGTCGTCGCGGACGAGCCCTACGGCCCCGGCCGGACGGTGGCCGACCTGGCGCGGTTCGGCGGCACGCAGGACGCGGTGCTGTCCTGGCTGGCGCCCTCCCCGGACGGCCGCGTCCTGGCCCTCGGCGTGTGCACCGACGGCAGCGAGCACAACACCATCCGGCTCGTCGAGGTGGACACCGGCCGCCCGCTCGACGCGCCCGGCCAGGTCCTGCACAGCGCGTGGGCCGGCGGCGTCTCCTGGACGCCCGACAGCGGCGGCTTCTCCTTCCTCGCGCTCACCGGCCCCCCGGAGGAGTTCCGGCAGGCGGTGTTCAGCCACCGCCTCGGGACGCCGGGCGAGACCGTCGTGGAGCCGATCCCGGTCCCGGCGGGCTCGCGGGAGTACACGCTCGTCCAGTTCTCCCCGGACGGCCGCTGGGCCGTGGCCGCGCACCGGGTGGGCAGCCCGATCCCGTGCGCCGTCCGCGACCTGTCCGTGCCCGGGTCCGCGTGGCGGCCCTTCGTCACCAGCTGCGCCGGCACGGTCGCCGGTCACGTCGTCGGCGACCGCTACGTGGCGGTGACCGACGTCGGCGCGCCGCGCGGCCGGGTGGTCGCCATCCCGCTCGACGCCGCCGACCCCGACGACCCGTCGGGATGGACGGAGCTGGTCCC
Organism: Nonomuraea sp. NPDC001684; assembly: GCF_053596515.1. NCBI lineage: Bacteria > Bacillati > Actinomycetota > Actinomycetes > Streptosporangiales > Streptosporangiaceae > Nonomuraea > Nonomuraea sp. NPDC001684. Next base: position 2,818 of record NZ_JBSFGJ010000053.1, on the reverse strand, counting down.
CGAGGGCGAGACCGTGCTGCGCTCGCTCACGCCCGTAGGCGAGCACCTGTACCTCAGCGAGTTCGACCGGACGTTCGCCCGGGTGCGGATCCTCGACCGCGCGGGCGCCGTCGCCGGGGAGGTGCCGCTGCCCGGCCGGGGCGCGCTCGCCGCCCCCTTCTTCGCCCTGACCGCCCTGGCCACCGGCGCGCCCGCGGCCGACTTCGTCTTCGCCTTCTCCACGCTGACCAGCTCCTGGGGCGTCTACCGGCACCGGCCCGGCCAGGGCGTGCCGCACACCCTGTCGGCCCCGGCGGTCACGCTCGACGCCGAGGTGGAAGAGGGGCAGGCGGTGGCGGCCGACGGGGTCGCGGTGCCGTACCACGTGGTGCGCCCGGCCGGCCTCGACCCGGCGCGGCCCGCGCCGGCGCTCGTCTCGGCCTACGGGGCGGCCAACGTGCCCCTGCTTCCCCAGTACCAGCCGGACCTGGCCGCCTTCGTCGCCGCCGGGGGAGTGCTGGTGCAGGCGTACCTGCGCGGTGGCGGCGAGTTCGGCGGGGACTGGTACCGGGCCGCGCACCGGGAGCGGCGGCACGTCCGCGACTCCGACCTGGTGGCCGTCGCCGAGCACCTGATCGCCGAGGGCGTGACGGCCGCCGACCGGCTGGCGCTGACCGGCGGCTCCGACGGCGGGCTCATGTGCGGGATCGCCGTCACCAGCCGGCCCGAGCTGTGGCGGGCCGTCCTGCCGCGGGCGCCGCTGCTGGACCTGATCGGCGGCACCCGCGACCCGTACCTCGACTTCGTCATCCGCAAGGCGTGGGCGGACCCGGACGACCCCGAGGAGGTCCGGCGGCTGCTGCGGATGTCGCCGTACGAGCGGGTGCGCCCCGGCGTCTTCCCCGCGGTCTACCTCCAGGCCGGGGCGACGGACCCGCGCTGCCGTCCCTGGCACGCGCGCAAGTTCGCCGCCCGCCTCCAGGCGGCCCAGCAGGGGGACGAGCCCGTCCTGCTGCACGTCTTCGACGACGCCGGGCACGGCGCGGCCACCCCCCATGACGTGGCGGTCGCCCAGGACGCCGAATGGCTGGCCTTCCTCATCGGCACGCTGGGCCTGCGCGGCCCGGTCAGTCGTCCGGCGCGGACCTGATCGACATCAGGCGCAGCTGCAGCATGGCCGACAGGCGCGCGTCCGGGGAGCCGAGGTCGATCCGGCCCACCTCGGCCGCGCGCCGCAGCCGGTAGCGGAACGTGTTGGGATGCACGAACATCGCGGCGGCGGCCACCGAGACGTCGCCGAAGGCGTCGAGCCAGGCGTCCAGCGTCTCGACCAGGCTCGTCTGGTGCTCCTTGTCGTAGGCGACCACCCGGGCGATCGGCCCGCTGGGGACGTCGCCGCGCGGCACGAGGTCGGCCAGCTCCAGCAGCAGCGCGTCCACGTGCACGTCGTCCAGGCGGGCCACCTGCCGTCCGGCGCCGCCCGAGCGCAGCACGCGCAGCGCCCGGTCGGCGCCCGAACGCGAGCGGGCCAGGGCCGAGTTGTCCCCGGCCGGCCGGCCCACCCCGACCAGCGGGCGCAGGCGGGAGCCGACCCGGGCCAGGAACTCGGTGGCCACCAGGACCGCGCGCTCGTCGGCGTCCTGCCGGTTCTGCGGCAGCGGCAGGATGCCGTAGGCGACGTCGCCGACCAGCGCGGCGGCGGCCCGCGGGTGCACGGCCGACAGGTGCATGGCGAAGGCGTCGGCGAGCCGCTTGCGCTCGGCGGCGAGCTGGGCGGGCAGCGGGCTCTCGCCCGCCGGGCCGACGACGGTGAGCGCCAGGACGACCGCGGGCTCGTCCTTCAGCCCCAGGCGGCGGGCGGCCTCCAGGGAGCCGGGCCCGCTCTCCAGCGCGGTGCCCAACAGCTCGGCCCGCAGCCGCCGTTCCATGTCGGCGTCGGCGCGCTGCCACACCATGTGCATCGCGACCAGCTTGGACGCCTCGTAGAGCGCCTGGCTGCGCTCCTCGCCCAGCGGCTCGGGGACGACGACCCAGATCGTCCCGAGGATCTCGTCGCCGGCGCGCACCGCGATCGCCACCCGGGGCAGCGCGGGCGGCTGCCGGCCCTCGGGGTCGGGCAGGGGCGCCACGAAGACGGGCCGGTCGCTGCGGTAGATCGCCTGGAAGACGCCGCGTTCCTCCAGGATGCGGGTGTACTGCTCGGGGACCTGGCGGCCCAGGATCGTCCGCACACGGGAGGTGTCGGTGTCCTCCTGGCGGCTGGAGAAGGCCAGCAGCCGCGAGTGGCGGTCCTCGATGGTGACGGGCGCGTCGAGCAGCGCGGCGATGGCGTTGGCCACGGCGAACAGGTCGCCGGACCCGATCCGGCCCGAGGCGTGGGCGTCGGGGTCGAGCCGGCCGCCGTCGGAGGTCAGCTCGCGCAGCATGCCGGCCAGGTGCGTCCAGGACGCGCCGCGGGCGAAGGCCAGCACCGCCACGCCCGCCCGGCCCGCCGCCGCGACCAGCCGTTCGTCGGCGACGACGGGCGCGCGGACGACCAGCGCGGCGGCGCCGTGCCGCCCGAGCCGGGCCACGACCTGCGCGATCTCGGCCGGGTCGTGCAGGCCGACGCCGAGGACGAGCGCGTCGGCGGGCAGCTCGGGCTCGTCGAGCGGGTCGTGGATGACGACGCCGCCGATGTCGCGGGCGAGCCCGGCGTCGCCGCAGACGACCTGGAGCAGGGTGGTACCGAGTTCCTCCAGGACGCGGCCCAGGCTGGCACGCGGGAGGCCGGTCACGGGGACGAGCACGCTCCCGACGCTAGCGCCGCCCCGGTGGCACATCGTTCGTCCGGGACGAC
>NZ_JBSFGJ010000052.1:0-33691 GCF_053596515.1 Nonomuraea sp. NPDC001684 | reverse complement strand
GTTAAACCTCTGGGCCCCGGCGCATCATGGCGCCGGGGCCCCTGTTCGCATTCGGGAAGGTTGAATGGATCAAACACCTCAGGCAACGGTCACCGCGTCCAGGCGGGAGCGGCCCAGCCCCACCGGCGATCACCCGGTTCAGGAGGTCGAAGCGGCCGGCAGTCTCGGGCAGCGGCTCGATGACGAGGACTATCCCGCCTACAGCATGGGCCGGGCCGCCGAGCTCCTCGGCGTCACCCCGGCGTTCCTGCGCAGCCTCGGCGCCGCCAAGCTGATCGAGCCGCTACGCAGCGAGGGCGGGCACCGCCGTTTCTCCCGCTACCAGCTGCGCCTGGCCGCCCGTGCCCGCGAACTCGTCGACGCCGGCACCCAACTGGAAGCGGCCTGCCGCATCATCATCCTGGAAGACCAGCTCGCCGAGGCGCTGCGCATCAACGAAGAACTCCGCCGGCGCCACTGACCGCCTTCCGCCCCCGGCCACACCCGGGGGCATCAGGACCGGCCGTTCGGTCGTCAGGTGTCGAGTCTGGCCGCCTGCATGGCGCCCAGTCGCCGCACGAACAGGACGGTGACGATCGCCGTCGGTACGACCAGCACGTGCACGGCCACGCTGGCCCAGGTCGCCCACGTGAATTCGTACCTCAGGCCAAGGGTGTCCTCGTACGTCTCGGAGTCGTAGTCCTTGGTGAGGAGTGTCGTCCACTCGATCCAGAACAGGGGCCAGGTCAGGAAAGTGACCAGCCACAGGGCCCACCATGTGTGCAGCAGACCGGCCGGGGCTGTCGTGCCGCCGCGTCCGGGGGGGCTGGAGGCGTGCCAGATGTCGTCGGCGATCTGCTTGGGCAGCCACAGGTTGCCGATCGGGATGAACCAGCCGAATACGGCCATGGAGGGGCGGTAGCGCAGCCGACCGGGCGCGAGCCGTTCGGCGACGACCCGTATCCGGAAGAACCAGAGCAGCCAGGACGTCGTCAATCCCACGCCGGAGACGACCTGGGCCGCCAGCATGATCTGGCCGACCGTCTCAGTTTCGTCGTAGCTCTCCACCGGGTGCCACCGTCTCGCGTCGTCGGCGAAATCGAGCTGGTACACCGCTGTGCTCACGGAGATCAGGGTGAAGAGGGCAAGCAGCACATAGGCGGCGATCTGGTAGCCGGTGGCGGAGTGCAGGGGGTCACGGCCGCGCATATGGCGGCGTTCGTTGACCAGCAAGGGCTGGGGCGCCCCCGGCGGATTCGCGTGGCCGGACGGTGGTGGCGCCATCGCTCGGGGGCCGCCACCGTCGGTCGCGGTGGCCGGGTCGTGAAGGGCCGTCAGCGCCAGGGTCCGGCGGTCGGCGATGACCTGGGTGAGCGCCTCAGGCAGCCACCGCCCCTGGTCGGGCGAAGCGAGCGCGGTGAGCCGGGTCAGCACCTGCTCCAGGCCGGGCCGGGCGGCGGGGTCCTTGGCCAGGCAGGCCGCCACCAGAGCGGCCAGAGGGGCTGGCACTCCCTGAAGATCGGGCTCGGCGTGCACCACGCGGAAGACGACCGCGTGGACGGGCCCCGTCCCGAAGGGGCTGCGGCCGGTCACGGTGAAGGCGAGCACGCAGCCGAGCGAGAACACGTCCGAGGGCGGCCCGACCTCCCGGCCCATGGCCTGTTCGGGGGACATGAACGCGGCGGTGCCCAGCACGGTGGAGGTCTGGGTGTGGCTGGTGGCGTCCAGGGCGCGGGCGATGCCGAAGTCGATCAGGCGGGGCCCGTCCTCGGCAAGGATGACGTTGCCGGGTTTGAGGTCGCGGTGCACCATCCCGCAGGCGTGCACGGCGGCGAGTCCTTCGGCCAGCCCGGCGCCGAGCACCGCGGCCGACTCCACCGGGAGCGGCCCGTGCTCGTCGACGGCTTGGTGCAGGGAGGGGCCGGGGATGTAGGCGGTGGCCAGCCACGGCCGGACGGCGTCGGTGTCGGCGTCCACGACCTGGGCGGTGTAGAACCCGCCGACCTTGCGGGCGGCGTCCACCTCGGAGGTGAAGCGGCGCCGGAAGTCGCCGTTGCCGGCCAGCTCCGGGCGCACCACTTTGACGGCGACCAGGCGCCCGCCCGGGGAGCGGCCCAGGAACACCTCTCCCATCCCGCCCCCACCGAGCCTTGCGTGCAGCCGGTAGGAGCCGATGCGAGCCGGGTCGCCGTCGCGTAGGGGGTCGGTCATGGTGACTCATTCCTCGTCGAGATCATCGCCGGTCGGTGTCGATGATTCCAAAAGAGGGGCCAACAGGATCCCGGTGACCGCCTTGCAGGTGCGCCCGTCCGTCATCGGCATCGCCGTCGGCCAGGTCCTGAGTACCGCGGGTACGGGCAGCGGGCCGTTAGACTACCCCGGTGTTCGCGCGCGTTCCCCTGGCCGTCCGCTCATGGCCGGCCTGGTGGAGAGCCCAGCCGTCCTTGGTCAAGGACGGCGCGCTCGCGGCGACGCTCACTGCGCTGGCCTTCGTACCGACGCTGTCCGTCATCGGAGCCCAGCTCAGTGACCTGCCGAAGCGACCGGCCGACGCCTTGGCGGTGGTGCTGACCGTGGCGCAATCGGCGCCGCTGGCGTTCCGCAGCCGTCACCCGGCGGCATGCCTGGCCGTCATCGGCGCCGCCTTCGCCGTTCATCAGGCGCTCTGCTGTCCGCCGACGTTCGCCAGCGTCGGCTTCTACCTGGCCCTGTATACGGCCGGAGCCCAACAGTCCCGGCACCGTCGCACGCTCGCGGCGGCGGTGAGCGCCGGCTACGCCGCACTCGCGATCGTCCTGAGCCGGCTGGGATCCCCCAACCGGATCCCGGACTTCGTCGCCTTCTACCTGGTTCTGGTCGTGATCTGGATGGCCGGAGCCGGGATGCGCCGGCGGCGGGCCGAGGAGGCCGAACGGCGGCGGCTCGGCGCGCTGGCGGCCGGCGCCGACGAACGCGCCCGCATCGCCCGTGAGCTGCACGACGTGGTCACCCATCACGTGACCGCCATCGTGGTGCAGGCCGACGCCGCGCAGTTCCTGGTCGGCGCCGCACCGGAACGCGCAGGACAAGGGCTGGCCGCCATCAGCGACACCGGCCGGCGGGCGCTGACGGAGCTTCGGCATCTGCTCGATGTGCTGGAGGCGACCGGCGACGACGCGCTCACGGCGCGTACGCCGGGCCTCGGCGGTATCGCCGACCTGGTCGAACAGGCCCGCGTCTCCGGCCAGCCCGTCGAACTGACCGAGCACGGCGAGCGCCTGGCTCAGCCCGTCGACGTCGAGCTGGCCGCGTATCGGGTGGTTCAGGAAGCCCTCACGAACGCCATCAAGCACGCGACCGGCCGGCCCACCAGGGTCACTGTCCACCACCGCGCCGGCCACATCGACATCGAGGTGACCACCGACGGGTCCGCTCTGGTGGAAGGTCCCGCCGTGCCGTCCGGGGGGCGAGGGCTGGACGGGCTGCGCCGCCGCGTCCAGATGCTGAACGGTGAGCTGACCGCCGGCGCCCGGCCCGGGGGCGGGTTCACCGTCCGGGCCCTCATCCCCCTCAGGAGCACCGCATGACCAGTACGCCGATCCGGGTGCTCATCTGTGAGGACCATGAGCTGGTGCGCACCGGCTACACCACGATCTTCTCCGCCCAGCCCGACATGGAGGTCGTCGGGGACGCCGCGGACGGCCGCGCGGCGCTCGAGGCCGCCCGGCGGCTGCTGCCGGACGTCGTCGTGATGGACATCCGGATGCCCGTCCTGGACGGCATCGAGGTCACCAGGCGACTGGCCGGGCCAGGCGTCGCCGCTCCGGTGAAGGTACTGGTGGTGACCACGTTCAACGTCGACGAGTACGCCTACGAAGCACTCAGGGCAGGCGCCAGCGGCTTCCTGCTCAAGGACGCGCGGCCGAAGGAACTGGTGGACGGCGTACGCACCGTCGCGCGCGGCGACTCCCTGCTCGCGCCCGCCGTCACCCGGGCCCTCATCGGCCACTTCGCCGAGCGCCTGCGCCCCACCGACTCCGCCCGGCCGGCCCTGCAGGAGGTCGTGCGGGCGCTGACCCAGCGGGAGCTGGAAGTACTGGAACAGCTCGCCGAGGGCCTGTCCAACGCGGAGATCGCCACACGACTGTCCATCAGCATCGAGACCGTCAAGACGTACGTGTCGCGGATCCTGACGAAACTCGACCTGCGCGACCGTGTACAGGCGGTCGTGCTCGCCTACCGGGTGGGATTGGTGGCCGCCGATCAGGGTTGACACGGCGGTCAGGCGGAGGGCTCGGCGCGGTGCGGCCGAGGCCGGATCCGGCCGGCGCGGGCGGCCCGCCGCAGCAGGAGAATCGTGGGCACCAAGCAGACCAGCAGCGCGAAGAGGCTGGCCTCAGGGCCGAAGACGCCGCCGGTCAGCGCGGTCGGGCCGGACAGCGTGACGTTCAGCAGGCCCTCAGGCGGCGCGGCCGATCCGGAGACCGTGACACCGAAGATCCCGGCTTGGGCGAAGTTCCAGGCGAAGTGCAGGCCGATGGGCAACCACAGCGAGCGGGTGGCGACGTAGGCGGCGGCCAGCATGGCTCCGCCCGTCAAGGCGATCGCGAACACGCCCCACAGGGTGGCGTTGCCGTTGACCAGGTGCATCGCACCGAACAGCAGCATGGATACGACCAGGGCGATCACGGTGCCGGTACGTTCCTCCACGATGCGGAACACCACCCCGCGAAACAGCAGTTCTTCGGTCACGGCGACGCCGGCCATCAGCCCCGCGGCGCCGAGGAAGCCGCCGAAGGAACCCCAGGACAGCTCCTGCCAGCCACCGAACACCGCGATCAGCGCCATCAGCCCGGCGAACAGGCCCGACCCGAGCAACATCCCGCGCCACAGCTGGGACCATCGCCGCGTCTTCCCGAGTTCGGGGACGTCCGGACGCAGCTCGACGACCCGGCACAACCAGCGGTAGCAGATGACGGCGATGATGGCCAGGCCGATCCCCACCGGCAGGGCGAGGATCGGTACGGGCGAGACGAGTTGGTTGATCCCGGTCGTCACCGACATCACGCCGAACAACGCGACCAGCAGGACGGGGAACCGGAACCTGCGCAACCGGTCACGGCCCGTGGCCGAACCGGCGTGCGAAGGGGTGGTTCTCGGATGCTCAGGGGACGCCACGATCGCGATCCTTTCGATCAGATGTCCGCGGTGTCTTCCGCGGCCTAAGTGAGGCTAGGGATCGGAGCCGGGCATGCCATCCCCCTGGAACGGACACAGCGGTAGCTCTCACGAGGGATCAGGATCCGTCCCCCGCCTCGCCGGCCTGCGCACCGGCAGCGACCGCCTTAGATCCAGTTCTGACACCCTTCGAGGTCAGGCATCAGGTCACTGCTGTCCAGAACCCCCTTCGGCGAAGTGCTTGAGCAGACGGTGGTGCACGAACTGGTACTCGTTCGTCGAGAGCCGGCGGAGCAGCCCGGCCCTGACCAGTTCCTCCAGCGACTGCGGCACCTGCCGGCCGTGCTTGCCGTGGTGCCGGAAGATGTTTCTGATCTCCCGGCTCTCGTCGTCGAAGCTCGTCCCATCCCGGGAGATCAGGTGTCGCGCGACGTCACGCAGGATCTCCTGCAGTGCGGGCCCGTCATCGAGCATCGCCATCGCACGGTCGGCGTAGAGTTCGACGAGATCGCGCCCGTCCGCCGATGCCTCGCGCAGCCACGAGTCGGTCAGGTTGGCCAGCAGCGCGGGCGCGCCCGCGAGCTCCTCGGCGTCCGCCGCCGACCCCTTCCACGCGCCCAGGAGGCGCGACATCTCCTGCTCGGTGACCCCCTTCACCCGCACCTTGACGAAGTCCTGGTGCACTACCAGCGGATGGCCCGGGCCAGGATGGCGATCGGTGACAGTGATCTTTGCCCCGGTCACTTCGTGCCAGCGCACCACCTCCTGAGCGATCTTGTCGCGGTCGGCGGGGTCGGCCACCTCGTCCAGCCCGTCGAGCACATAGATCAGGCGTTGCCGGTTGACCATGGCGAGGGCTTCGGTGATCGGCGTCCGGTACTGCTGGACGAGCGCATGAGTCATCCACATCTCGAACCCTGGACGGCTGAGGTCCAGCGACCGCAGGCTCACGAAGACCGGAACGGGACCACCGCCCTCCTCCAGCAGGCGCAGAGTGATCCGGGCCGCGAGCACTGTCTTGCCGGCGCCTGACGCTCCGACCACGAGCAGGCCCCGGTCCCAGCGGGCGACGAGGTCGTCCAGCGTGATCGCCCGGCCGTCCATGTCGAGATCCTGCGCCAGCACGGCGCCCCCGGCGGGGAGCAACTGTCCGACCTGCCGCTCCACCCGCTCGGCGAGCACCGCGAGTCCTTCCGCCAACTCCCCTCTGGCGGCGGCGACGAGCGGCTGGCCCACCGGCGGCACCGCCTTCGACTCCTCCTCGCTGTGCTCCGGGATGGGGGTGGATCTCACCAGATCGATGTACGCGCTCACGTCCGCGGGCACAGCCCGATGGGAGTCCCGGAACCTGGAGATGAGCTGAAGGGGCAACGGACTCCAATCGAGTTGCCGTCCTTCCTCGGCGGTGTCGAGATCCTCCTTGATCCGCTGCAACAGGCTGGCGTCCTGGGCCAGCCTGGCGTAGAACTCACCGTCTCCCTCCCTGATCAGCAGGATCGCCGCCAGGGTGGAGACGTCGTACGGAGACAGCTTCCTCGCCTTGGCGATCCGGTCCTGCAATATCAGGACGTTGAGAAACCGTTTGATCGACCGAGGGTTGCGCGGCAGCCCGATGCGCAGCAAGTCGCGCGTGGGCATGATCTCTTCCGGAAGCAGGCTCCGCAGATAGTCGTCGAAGGCGGCGGCTGACAACCTCGGCATTTCAAACGGAAACTGAATGATCTTGTCCAGATAATGGTCGACCTGCAGCCCCTTGTATTTCTCCCCGAGGGCCACCAGCAGCGGTTCCTTGGCGACGGCCAGGAAGAAGACACAGTTGTCGCGGTTGAAATGGAGCTTGAGCGCCTCCAGCAGTCCGGCCACCTGGTCGCCGGCGCATCGGTCGAGGTCGTCGATGAACACCACGAGCCGCTTCTTGCCCGTCTCCGCCAGAGCTTGGGCGATCAGATCGGTGAGGTACTCATCCAACCGCGCACGATCCGAACGAATACGGAAATGTTGCTCGTCGTACTCCTTGAGACTGCTGCGCACGTCAGCCAGGTTCACCCGGGCCGTCGAGGAGAGCACCAGAGAGCCGAGCACCTCGGAGATGGTCCGCAGCGTGCGCGCAACCTGTTCCTTCTTCGCCAGTCCGAGCTCCGCGACGAGCGTGTGGAGCAGCGGCAGCACCGGGTTGTCGTCGTACTGGTGCCGCCACGGGTCGAACCACACGTGTGCGCAGTCGCCGTACTGATCGTCGATCACCTGTCTGACCTGCTTGAGCAGGGAGGTCTTGCCGATCCCCCAATCGCCGTAGACACCGATGACCATGGGCGGAGAGGCGGAGTGGGCAAGCAGCGCCAGCGCCTGCGCGTACTCCGCCCGCCCCAGGCTGTCCGTGACCGCCGGCTCGTCGCTGTGCGTGAATCCGGCCGGGGCCTGCTCCTCCTCCTTGGGAGAGGGGGCCGGTTCCACCAGCGGCCTGCGCCTGCGCCACATCAGCCAGGCGAGGAGCCCCACAAGGAGCAGACCACCGGCGAGATGGGGCCACAGCCGCAGAAGCAGGTGCCGCGGCACCACCCGCAGTTCCCGCCGCGTCACCCCGGTCTCGGCGTAGAGAACCAGTTGCCCGCTTGTCTCCCGCAGCCGTGGCCCCGGCACCAGGGTGACGGTCACGTTCCCGCCCGCCGGAAGCTGAACCGACCCGCCGCCCTGGACGCTCACCGCGCTCGCGGCAGGGCCCGCGACCTGGATGCGGGCCGTCACGGCCGGTCCCGGATTCACGACGGCGACCTGCACGGGCACGCGCGGGAACGTTTCGAGCGAGATGGACAGCGCCGAATTGTCCAGGAACTGGGGAGCACCGAAGCCCGTGCCCACGGCCAGGACCACCACGACAAATAAGCGCGCGATCGGCATGCCTTGATTATTCAGGCTTTCTGCGGGGGCCAGCCGGGCGAAAGCCCTTTTCTGAAGGGCCGAATCATGGTGGCGGCGAAAGCGAGCGTGATCATCGCGACGGCCAACGTGGTGGTGGTGACCCACACGTCCGCGCATGCGTAGAGCAACCCGGCGAGCACCGGGCCGAGCGCCCCTCCGCCGTAGCTGACCAGCCGGGAGACGCCTGCCACCCGAGCCAGCTTGTCAGCCGGCACCCGGCTGATCACCGTACGGATCGTCACGTTGCTCAGCCCACCCGCCACGCCGATCATCAGCAGTGCCAGCGCGAAGGCTCCGGGCGAGAGCGCGGTGGTCACGGCCAGCAGCAGCGCCGCCGCGCACACCCAGGTGTGCACGAGCAACATCGATCGGCCGCGGTGGGTGAGGCCGATGATCTCGGCCAGCCGGTAGGCCGGCACCTTCCCGGCGATCCTCTGGCGTTGCGGCGAGATGAGCGCCCCCACCACCCCGCCCACCCCCGCGGTCGCCAGGATGACGCCGATCAACGCCGGGCTCTCCCGTGTCTGCGTCATATGGGTCACGAACACCACGGTCAGCGCCTGCACGACCAAGTTGATCAGGGCGGTCAGGATCGTCGCGGACCTCAGGAAGTCGTTCGTCCAGATCTCCCTCAGCCCGACGCGGATCTCCTCCATGAGCGAGAGCCTGACCGGCCGGGCCGGGGTCCGCCGCACCGGCGTGCGGGCCAGCGTGGCCGCCGCGGAGAGGAACGCCACCGCGTTCGCCAGGAAGGTCATCGCCGGGCCGTACGCGTAGAGCACCCCTCCCAGCGACCGCCCTGTCAGGCCCACGGCGTGAACGGTGGTCTCGTGCACGGCGAGCGCCGTGTCCACCTCCGCCGGGCGGGCCACCGCCGGGACCAGCGCGATCTCCGCGACGGACGAGAACACCGTCAGACATCCCTCGGCGAAGGCCACCACGAGCAGATGCTCGATCTGCAGGCTGCCCAGGAGCAACGCACCGCAGGTGACGGCCATCAACAGGCCCTTGGCCAGCTCGCACCAGGTCATGACGAGCCTCGGGCCGACCCGGTCGACGACCGTGCCCGCCGGCAGGTAACACAGCAGGCCGGGCAGCGTGGCGGCGCACACCACCCAGCCGGTCCAGGAGGGCGATCCGGTGAGCGCGATGGCGAGCAGCGGGTAGGCCACGCTCAGCGTGCGCGTGCCCATCATCGACAGCGTCGATGCCGTCCAGGAGCGGCGAAAGCCCGCATTGGTGGCGAACAGCGAGGTCAAGCCACTCGGAGCTTGTCTGGTCTCCACCGCCACTCCTGCCGTCCTGTGCTCGAGCACAGTGTCCCGTGATCCGCGGCGGTGGGGTGACGGCGGCTGCATTGTCAGAGACTAAATGATGCACTCCCCGGTGCAGGACATTACCTGCGGGGCTGTCAACGAGTGCGGGGCTCGGTCACGCTCAACCGGTCGGCCTCGGCGGCCAGCCGTGGCGGAAGAAGCGGGCTGGTCGTGCTCTGCCGCGCCCGGCGGGCGAGCCGTACCGCCTCGTCGTGGTTGCCGGCGGCCTCCATGACGCGGGCGGCGCGCAGCAGCGTGGAGCCGTCCTGGACCGTCTCCATGGGCGGGATGGCCCGAACCGCCATGTGCACGTCGCCGCTCAATGCGAGGGCCAGGGCGTACGCGGCCCGGGTCGAGGGTTGCTGGAGCGGACGCACCCGCTCCAGGTCACGCAGCGCTCCGGCGGGCCGTTGCAGGTCGGAGAGGATCTCGCCACGCGCCTGCAGCGCCTCCGGCGCGTTCCCTTCTCTCATCAGCGCGTCGTCGAGCACGTCGACGGCGGTGCGCTCGTGGCCGCCGTACCACAGCGCCCAGGCCAGCTCCGTCTGGATGGCGGAATCGTCCGGGCTGCGCCGCGCGGCCGCCTGCAGCTTCCGGATGGCCTCGTCGGTCCTGCCCTGCCTGAGGAGAACCCGGCCCGTGGCGGTGAGCAGGGTCGCCGCGAGCACGTCCGTACCCGGCTGCGCGACGTACAGCTGAGTGGCCCTGCGGTAGTGGGTCACCGCTTCGTCGAGGTCGTCCCGCAGGTAGGCCACGTCGCCGAGCAGGGATTCGATCGCGGCGCACAGCCGGCCGTCGTGCCCTGCTTCGCGTAACGCCAGCCTCCCGTGCCGGGCGGCCACCTCGAACTCGCCCGCGAGCACGGCGGACTCCGCGAGGCGCAGGCGCTCGTCCGGGCGGATGCGAACCGCGCCGCCGGGAAGGGCGCCGCCTTGGAACAACGCGGGGAGCAATCGTTCGTGCCAGATTCGCCAGCCGGAAGCGTCGGGCACCCTCGCGAGCACATAGCGGTCCGCCAGAGCCTTCAGCACGGGAGCCGGGAGACCGGCTGTCTCCGTCACGGCCTTCGGCGAGGTCACGGCCTTCGGCGAGGTCACGGCCTCCGGCGAGCCGAAGGTCTCGCGCAGTCGGGTGCGGAGCTTTTCCGGGTCGGCATGGAAGTGGTCGGCGGCGACCTCTTCCAGTTGCCGCCGGCAGTAGGCGGCGATCGCCTCGTCGGGGCCGTCGAGGTCGCCGATCAGCTCGGGTCGGGGCGGGCTCAGCAGTGCGGTGCAGGCGATCTGCAGCAGGAGGGGCTCGACCTGGCCGGTCGCGTCGGCCAGGTCGTCCACCAGCCTCTCGGCGACTCCGGGGGCGAAGGTGTGGCCCAGCTCCGCCAAGGGTTTTCGGCAGGCGGCGACGGCCTGTTCGCGCCGAAGTGGACCCAGACGGTAGGGAGGCGTGGTCACGCCGCTGTGCCGGACGACCTCATCCAGATGATCGTCGTCGACCGCGATCAGCAGATGGAAGGGCAGGTCGCCGTCGAGCACGGCGAAGATCTGCTCGACCAGTTGCTCGCAGTGCCGGCGCTGCCGGTCATGGGCGGTGAACAACTCCTCGACCTGGTCGACGACCGCCATGATCGGGACCGGAGCGCCGGAGGCGTCCAGCCGCAGGGGTCGCGTGCGCAGAAAGGCGGAGATCGTCAGGCCGGACAAGTGCGTCGGCGCCTCGTGCGGAGCCCATGACGACAGCAGTGCGAGCACGAACGGGTTCCTGCCACCGCCGGCGAGCGCGGCCGGCACCGAGGAACGCCGTGACACCCTGCCGATCGGCAGCACGTCGGCGCTGTAGGAATCGAGGAGGGGCAGCACTCCGGCGGCGATCAGCGAGCTTTTCCCTACGCCACGAGGGCCGTGCACGATCGTGATCGGATCAGCACGCCAGCGAGCGGCCACCTCGGCCGCCTCGGTCTCACGGCCGACGAAGCGGGCGTCGTCCGCCCTGGCGTAGGCGCGCGTACCGACATACGGCCATGCATCCGGGACCGAGCTGCTGCTGGATCTCATCACCGTGCCTCGCCCCATTGCCGCGATTCTGCCAGGAATACAGGCACCATCCGATGGCAGATGGAGAATTGTCGCAATCGATATGACTATATGGCCGAGCTCCAGCCGGCGACGGTGAGGTCATCCGGGTCTTCGGCCAGCCGCAGGTAGGCTCGCCTGAGCACCGGAGAGTGAAGGTTCCTGAGTGCATCGAGGTCGATGACGCCGAGGTCGATGATGCCGATCGTGCTCTCTTCTTCCATGCATTCTCCTGGTTTTCGGTCAGCCGTAACCAGCTCCGCGCAATTTGCTTCTTCAGACGATTCTGCGTCGGTATTTTTCAGGAATCAATCTATAAGATGTGAGCAACGAGGACCATGGCCGGAGGACCACGTGAGCGAGCAGGTCAACGAGTACGGGCCGATTCGGATGCCGAACATCTGGGGGAAGATCCCAGCCCGTAACCGAAATTTCACCGGACGTGAGCATTTGCTGGACCGGTTGAGAGAGAGCCTGCATCTGTCGACCACCGCAGCCGTGGTGGCGCACACGCCCGTCCCGCAGGCCCTGCACGGCCTCGGCGGGGTCGGCAAGACCCAGCTGGTCACGGAGTTCGCCTGGCGCTTCCGGGGATCGTACGAGCTCGTCTGGTGGATCTCGGCCGACCAGCCGGCCCTGGTCCCCGCCGCTCTCGCGGGGCTGGCCGCCGACCTCAACTGCGCTCCCGCCAGCGCCGTCGGCATCGAGGAGGCCGCGGCCTCGGTGCGCAGGGCGCTCCAGCGCGGCGAGCCGTACAGCAAATGGTTATTGATCTTCGACAACGCCGACGAGCCCGAGGCGATCAAGGACTTTCTCCCCGACGGAGGGCCGGGGCACGTCCTGATCACCTCCCGCAACATCCGCTGGAGCGCGGCCAGCGAGAGCGTGGCGGTGGACGTCTTCGAGCGGAACGAGAGCATCCAGTTCCTCCGCAGGCGCCTCGAACGCGACATGCCCCACGCCGAGGCCGACGCCCTCGCGCAGGCGCTCGGTGACCTGCCCCTGGCGCTGGAGCAGGCGGCGGCGCTCCAGCTCACGACCGGCCTGTCCACCGACGAGTACCTCGAAGCCCTGGGCGAAGAGACACGGCGGCTGCTCGCTCTGGGCAAGGCCACCGAATATCCCCACTCGATGACCGCGGCCTGGCAACTGTCGGTCCAGGCGATCGAGGAGCGCATGCCCGAGGCCGCCACCGTGCTGCGGTGCCTGGCCTTCTTCGGTCCCGAGCCGATCCCCCGCGACCTGTTCCGCCGCGGCAACAAGACCCAGGGCGCCGCGCGCATCGGCCCGATCCTGTCCGACCCGCTGCTGCTGAGCCGGGCCTTCGGCGAGCTCAACCGGTTCGCCCTGCTCAAGGTCGAGTCCGCCGCCGGCACCGTCCAGGTGCACCGCCTCATCCAGGCGCTGCTGCGCGACTCGGTCGACGAGCGGGAACGCGGCGAGATCCGGCACGAAGTCCACCTGCTGCTGGCCGGTGGCGCGCCCGTCGACCCGGAGGACACCACCAGGTGGGCGGCCTTCCGCGAGCTGCTGCCCCATTTCGAGCCGTCCGGCCTCGCGGACTGCGCCGAGGCGGATCCCCGCAACTTCTGCATCACGCTCGTCCGCTTCCTCTACCGAGTGGGCGACTACCGGTCGGCCAGGACCTTCGCCGAGCATCTCCGCGACACCTGGACGGCCGCCTCGGGCCCGGAGAGCCCCGACGTGCTGCGGATCCGCCGCCATCTGGCCAACGTGCTCTGGCAGCTCGGCGAGTTCGACGAGTCCCGCCTGCTCAACGCGGAGACGCTGGCGCTGATGCAGCGCGTGCTCGGCCCCGACCACGAGGAGACCCTCGGCGCGGCCAACTCCTACGGCGCCTCACTACGCGCGCTGGGCGACTTCGCCGCCGCTCAGAAGCAGGACAAGGAGTCGCTGGCGGCCTTCGAGCGTGTCTTCGGCCCGACCCATCCGGTGACTCTCCGCCTGCTCAACAACCTCGCGCTCGACCACGCGCTGCTCAGCGACTACTTCACCGCGCGCGACCTGCACAAGCTGGCCTACCTGGAGATGAGCGGCGCCACCCACGGCGTCGGCAAGTGGGACGTGCAGAACGCCTGGAACGGCCTGGCACAGGTGCTGCGGCTCTGCGGCGCCTACGAGGAGGCCGTCGACCTGGGCGAGGAGGTCTACGCCTACGGGCTCAGGGAGCTCACCGCGGAACATCCCATCGTGATCAAGACCGCCAAGGACCTCTCCATCGCCCGGCGTGGCGCCGGTGACATCACCGCGTCGCTGGAACTGGCCAAGGAAACGCTCAGCCGCCTGGAAAAGCTCTTCGGCCGGGACAACCCCGACACCATGGCCACCGCGATCGCACTGTCCAACAGCCTGCGCGAGGCCGGCAACCTGGACGAGGCGATGGCGCTCGTCAAGGACACTCTGCCGAGGTATCACACGATCTACGGCCCGCGACACCCGTTCACCTACGGCTGCCGCGCCGACCTCGCGCTGCTCCACCGGCTTCGCGGCGACCCCGAACGCGCCCGGGAGGAGAACTCCGAAGCCTACGAGGGCCTGCTCGCCCGCCTCGGCGCCGAGCACGAGTACACGCTCATGGCGGCCGTCAACCTGGCCTCCGACTACGCCGCGCTGGGCGACAGCCACACCGCTCGCCGCCTGGGCGAGGAGAGCCTGGCGCGGCTGCGCGGGTTCTTCGGCAAGGAGCACTTCCTCACCACCTTCGGCGCCGTCAACCTCGCCATCGACCTGAGCGACACCGGAGCCGACGAGGAGGCGGCCGCGCTGCGAACGGAGATCGTGAACAACCTCCGGCGCATCTCTCGCACTTCCACGCCCGACATGGTCCGAGCGCTCAAGGGCGAGCGGATCGACTGGGACTTCGATCCGCTGTCCCTGTGACGCCGTTCCTGGCGAGCCAGGCCGCTCTGTGCTCGTCCGCCTCCCGCGCCGCCGCCTCGGCGGCGGCGGGCGGCACCGGATCCTTCATCCAGGACGACAGGGTACGGCGGAGCAGTCCGGTGAACCGTTCGCCGACCGGCGTCAGCTTGCCGCTGTCGAGCAGGGTCCCCGTCACCTCCAGCGCGGCTGCGCGCCAGCGTGCGAACTCGATGTGGGGACGCAGTCCGCGCCCGGAATCGCGCTGACGGCGCCAGAATCCGGCCAGGCCGAGGTGTGCGTACGCGCCGTGCAGCAGACCGGACAGCGGGCGTGGATCACCGCGCCAGGGCGCGTAGAAGCGCCGCTCGTCCGGAAGCGTCAGCTCCACCAGGTCGAGTACGGCGTTGAGCTTGGCGTGCTGGAGCTCGTGCGCGAACGTCGACGCGAGCCAGGTGTGATCGGGCGGAGTCGACATCGCCACCGTGCCGAAGGTGACGCGGGACGTCGCGCTGTCCCGGCCGCTCTGGGCCGCCTTGATGGGGGTGAGCACCCGGGCGATCGCGCGCAGCTCAGCGGCGGTCGTCCAATGATGTTTGTCCAGGAGCTCCCAGGCGGCGGCGACGTGACTCCGCCAGCGCCGCAGGTCGTCGGGCGGCAGGCGGCCGTCGATCACTGTGGGACCTGGCCAGCGATGCGGATCCAGATCGTCGACGACCAGCTCGATCGCGCCGTCGGCCGAGCGGATCCGATGGAGCGGAGTGCATCTGGACGTGTCGGTTTCCAGCTCGACGAGCTGGTCCTCGTCCGTCGGCAGGGCGAGCTGCCCCAGCGAGGGCAACGTGATCACCCCGCCCGGCGCGGGAACCTGGACCCGCAGCCGCAGCCCGGCCCGGCAGGCGGCCGCCGCGGCGACCGCACCGAGCTGTGCCACGGCCAGCGGATCCGCCCGTCCAGTGATCAACGCCCGCAGAGTGCTCTTGGCCCACGCACCGACCGCTGGATAGCCGATCACGTACCTGACCGCTTCAGGAGCCTGTGCGGCGATCTCGGCGAGCCGGTCATAGGCAGCTTCCGCCCGCCCTTCCTCCGCCACCCCTCTGAGGAGCAGCAGATGCTTGCTGTACTGCGTCTCGGCCAGGAATCGGGCTGCCTCCGCGCCACCTCCCCCTCGCGCCAGCCGGTCAAGAAGATCTTGAGGGACGGTGTACGAGTCGAGCCGCATGTCGCTCCCCTCAGTGAACCGACCCGCGCAGGTCGGCGACGAGGCGTTCACGAATGTGATCGATCAATCGATACAGATCATCGCAATAGACTGACGGGTTCTTGAAGCCGTCGTCCGAGCGGTAACGATGCGTGTAGAGCCCGCCGCCGCACACTCGCCCGAATTTGCATGCCTTGCACGTGTCGCTCAACGCTTCCCAACCGAGCTGGCGCGCCACCATGCCGGGATGTCGGAGCGCCTCGTCGAAGGAATGGTCCACGATGTTCAAGCCGGTCATGGGGGCGCCCTGCCGTACCGCCTTGAGGGAGTCCGTCTGCTCGATGGTGCCGTCCGTCTCGATCACGACGACCGTGGACGGCGTCAGGCCCACGGATTCGCTGGCCGAGCCGCCGCCGAGCAACAGACTCACGATTTCCTGAAATATCCGTATCACGCTGTCGCTGCCGCTTTCGTACCAATGGTCGAAGATCGGAATGAGCCAGTCGGCGTACGCCGTAGCCGGCTTCCTCCATCCCGGCGGCGGCGTGTCCCAGGTCGCGTGCGGCAACAGGAAGTCCATGGTCGGCGGATCGAAAGCGTTCAGCGCCTCATAGGTCTCGACGGGATCATTGAGCAGATCGACCGTGCACAACAGCCCGCTGAACAGGTGACGAAACCTCTCGCTGGTGAGCCGTGTCAGCCCCTGCATCACCGCCGGGTAGCTCCCCCGCCCGTCGGCGAACCGCCGATTGCGGTCGTTCTCCCTGGGACCGCCGTCGAGACTCACTCCCACCCGGACGTCCATCGCGTCGAACGACGACAGCGCCGCTTCGTCCAGCAACACCGCGTTCGTCTGCAGCACCGCCTCGACCCGCAGCCCCGGCCCCACCTCGGACCGCACCAACTCCACGATCTTCGCGAGGTACTCGTGACCCGCCAGCAACGGCTCCCCTCCGTGCAGAACCACTCGCACCGACGGCAAATCATGATCAGCCGCGTGCTCGGCGATACGCTGGGCGGCGATGGAGACCAGTTGAGGGTCCATCACCATCGGCCGCCCCCGCCAGCTCTGATCGGCCAGGGTGTAGACATAGCAGTAGTCGCACGCCAAATTGCAGCGGCTATGGACTTTAAGAAGGAATTGCCGGAAAGGTCGCGCCCGCCACCCGCCACGAAGCAGTTCGTCGACATCGAGCGCTGAAGGCCACTCCCATGATTGATTCTCTGCGTTAGATGTCAACCTAGAGACCACCCCGCTTCAACGCTGCCAATTCTAGACGACCCAGGGCAAATGGGGGAGGCTCCGTCACGGCCCGGCGGCGCTGGGCCGTGATCGCTTTACTGCTCGAATCGCACACCGGCCACGCCAATCAATGAAATGCGAGGTCCTGGTGTCATTGCGCCTGCCGATAATCACGTCCGTCCAGGTCATGACTCTGCGAAGGCTTCGCGTGGCGTACGCGAGCTGCCGGCGCCGGCCGATCCGCGTGTTCCTGGAAGTGCTCGCGGCGTGACTCCGGGGCTACGGCAGGACCCCGGGACGCCTCGGGGTCCTTCGCCGTTCCGGGCTTCCGAACTACCGCGCCGACCTTGGGAGAACGTCGCGGCGAGCATGCCGCGTACATTCCGTGAGGAGTGGCGCAGAGCTGCTTCGGACCGCCTCCCGCTGCCTACGGGGCAACCGAGGCGATCACGCAAAAGAGCAGGTCAACTCGTGGATCGTCTGGTCTCGCTTGCGCGCCTTGACGACGCGTGACGGAGCGTACGAGCGCGCCCCGAGCGCGGCGAACGCCGTCTTCGATCTCTGCATGGTGGCCCGTCTGATCGGGCGGCTCCGTCAAGGTGCGGCGGTGGGCGCCACCCAGCTGCTGAGGAGCCGGAGCGCCTGCGCGGTCGGCGAGCCCGGCTCGACGTTGTAGACGCACAAGGTCTGGTCGGGGTCGCCCGGAGGCTGGAAGGACTCGTAGTGGAAGTGCAGCTCGCCGACGAGGGGATGGCGGTAGTGCTTGGTGCCGTGCGTGCGGCGCAGCACGCGGTGGTCGTTCCACCAGGAGCTGAACTCCGGCGAGCGCAGGGTGAGCTCGCCGACGAGGTCAGCGAGCCGGCGATCCTGGGGATGGCGACCGGCTTCCAGGCGGAGCATGGCGACGGTCTCCGCGGCGACGCGTTCCCAGTCGCCGGTACGGATTCGGGCTTCGGGGTCGAGCAGGTAGTAGCGGGCCAGGTTGCGCTGAGGCACGGCAAGGGCCTCGAAATCGGTCAGCACCTCGCGGGCCAGGCGGTTGGCGGCCAGGACGTCCGTACGGCGGCCGAGGACGAAGGCGGGCACGTCATGGAGGGTCTGGAGCATCAGGTGGAGGCCGGGCCTGACCCTCTGGGGGCTGACGGGGGCGTGGCGGGCAGGGCGAGCCAGCAGGTCGGTGAGATGCTCGCGTTCGGCGGGGTCGAGCTGAAGGGCCCGCGCGAGCGCCTCGACGACCTCGGGCGAGGGGTGACCGGCGCGGCCCTGTTCGAGCCGGGTGTAGTACTCGGTGCTGACCCCGGCCAGCCTGGCGACCTCGCCGCGGCGCAGGCCGGACACGCGACGCGCGCGGCCGTCGGCGGGCAGCCCAGCCTGGTCCGGGGTGATCCGGGCCCGGCGTGAGCGCAGGAAGTCGGCGAGTTCGCGACTGCGGTCCATGTCCTCCAGTGTGCGGGAGCCGGGCGAGCGGCCAGGTGGACGGAGGTGGCCCTGCCAGTACCTGCCTCGCGGAGCCCTGCCCGGGCAGGGCCCGTTCGGGCACCTCGAGAGGGGGACGTGGACTGGTGTGCTGGTGAGGGACCGCGGCGATGGGCCGCGGATGACTCGGAAGGCTTGCACCATGAACGCAGCAACCCCTCTCGCCGGCCGCGTGGCCGTCGTCACCGGCGCGTCCAGCGGGATCGGCGAGGCCTCGGCCGAGCGACTGGCCGCACTGGGCGCACGTGTGGTCGTCGTGGCGCGGCGTGCGGAACGGTTGGACGACCTCGTCGTCCGGATCGGTGAGGCCGGCGGCCAGGCTTCGGCACTGGCGGCCGACGTCACCGACGCGGCGGCGGCACGGGCCGCCGCTGAACGGGTCGCGGCCGAGCTGGGCGGGGCCGACCTGCTGTTGAACAACGCGGGCGTCATGCTGCCCGCCCCCATCGAGGAGCTGACCGCCGATCAGTGGCAGCGCCAGATCGACCTCAACATCACGGGCCTGATGAACGTGATCGGCGCGTTCGTCCCCCAGCTGGTCGAGGCGGCAGGTACGCGCGGCGTGGCCGACCTGATCAACACCTCCTCCATAGCGGCGCAGAACATCTTCCCGAACTTTGCCGTCTACTCCGCGACCAAGGCGTACGTCACTCATCTGTCCCGGCACCTGCGGGCCGAGCTGGGGGCCAAGAACGTGCGGGTCTCGGCGATCGAGCCGGGGATCGTCGGCACCGAGCTGCAGAGTCACGTCACCGACGAGGGCGCGCGGGCGTGGCTGGAGGGCTCCAAGGAGACGATGGAGTGGCTCACGCCGCAGGATGTCGCGCAGACCGTCGGGTTCATCGCGAGTCTGCCACCGCGAGCGAACCTCCAGCAGGTCACCATCATGCCTACCGGCCAGCCCAGCTGACCGCCTCCGCCGAGACCGGCTTGTCGCGACGGCACTCGTTCGGACGAAAAGCTCCCGTGGGCGGCCACGACTGCACGAGGGAGTGGATGCGGCGCCCCTCCCCTCCTCAGCCGGAGGGTGAGGCCGGCCTGCCGAGCACCTCGGTGAGAGCTGAGATGCTGTGGTCGCCGTGGCCGGCCTCGGCGGCTCGCCTCAGCAGGTCGTTCA
Organism: Nonomuraea sp. NPDC001684; assembly: GCF_053596515.1. Taxonomy (NCBI): domain Bacteria; kingdom Bacillati; phylum Actinomycetota; class Actinomycetes; order Streptosporangiales; family Streptosporangiaceae; genus Nonomuraea; species Nonomuraea sp. NPDC001684. The sequence continues at coordinate 14,337 of NZ_JBSFGJ010000052.1, read as the reverse complement.
GCGGGCCGAGCCATGCCACGTCGACGTTCGTCTCCCGCGCGAGGTCTTCGTCGTGGGCCGCTCCGGCCAGGAACAGGTTCACGGAGGAGGCGGCGTCGCTGTAGTCACCGCTGTCGATCTCCCTGGCGTACACCGGAAGCAGGGACTTGATCATGTCCAGCCACTTGCCGGTGAAGCGCACCATGCTGCCCGCGTCCAGCCCGCGCGCCCGGAGGGCGGCGGCGCCCTGGAAGAAGCCGACGAGCGCGGGCAGCAGGAGGGCGCCCACCGCCATCTCGTACAGGGCGGCCAGGTCGACCTCGTCGCCCAGGTGGACGGTGTCGCCGCCCAGTGTCGTCAGCGTCGGCTCGCAGGCGTCGAAGACGGCCTTGTCCCCGCTGTAGTAGATCAGGGTGTCCGGCGCCCCCACGGCTGCGGGCACGTTCTTGACCGCGCCGTCGAGGTAGCGGGCCCCGTGGGAGCCGGCCCAGGCGGCCGTCTCCCTGGCGCCGGCCGGGGACCCGCTGTTCAGGGTGACCAGGGTGCGCCCCGACAGGGCGGCGGCGACCGGCTGCAGGATCTGCCGGGTGTCTTCGTACGTGGTGAGGCAGGTGATGATCAACGGGCTCGCGGCCACGGCGTCCTCGATCGCCTCCGCGTGGATCGCGCCCCTGGCGGCGAGGAGTGCGGCCTTGTGCGACGTACGGTTCCACACCGTCGTGGGGTGTCCCGCCCTGATGAACGCCTCGGCGATGGCCGTACCCATCGAGCCCAGCCCGATGACGGTCACGTTGTCGTCTGTCATTGCGTGCTCCTTGGTGGTGCCATTAGTGGTGAACGGGCACCGAGTGCTTGCCGGTGCCCTGTGCGGACGTCTTCCTGTCCCGGTGCAGCAGCAGGAGCAGCGCCGTCACGAGCCCGGCCAGCGCGAAGACGGCGGTGGCCAGGAAGCCCGCCTGGAACCCGTCGTTCAGGCCCTCGGCGTCGGCGCCCGTCGTGGAGGCGAAGGCGACCGACGAGGCGATCGCGATGCCGAGCGCGGCTCCGATCTGGAAGACGGCGTTGTTGATGCCGGAGACCAGGCCGGACTCCTCGGGCTTGGCGCCGGTGAGCGAGGCGATGGAGGCTGCGACGTTGGTGCTGCCGATTCCGGAGCCGAAGACGACCAGGCCGAAGAACAGGTCGCTCCAGTAGCCGCCGTCGGCGTCGATCCGGGTCAGCAGCAGCAGGCCGCCGGCCAGCAGCGTCATGCCTGCGATCGCGATGGGCTTGTAGCCGACCTTGGCGACCAGCCGGGCGCTGACGTTCGCGCCGATGATCGACATGACCGCGTAGATCGCGGTGCTGAGCCCGAACTTCACCGCGCTGTAGCCGAGGACCTGCTGGGCGTAGAGCGACGTGATGAGCGCCCCGCCGTACACCGTCATGGCGACGATGAGCATCAGGATGTTGCCGCCGACCACGGTCGGTGAGCGGAAGATCCGCAGCGGCACCAGCGGGGCCTGCGACCGGTTCTCGATCACGGTGAAGATCACGAACAGTACGGCGGCGCCGATGAGCATGCCGATGGTCCGGCCGCCGCCCCAGCCGACCAGCGGCGCCTCGGAGACGGCGTAGACCAGCAGGGCGATGGCGGCGGTGATGGTCACCGCGCCCGCCGGGTCGAAGCGGCGGCGGCCGTCCTGGACCGGCGTCGTCTTGAGCAGACGGGGCCCGAGGACCAGGACCGCCACGACGACCGGGACGTTGATGTAGAAGATCCACTCCCAGCCGAGCCCGTCGGTGATCGGGCCGCCGATGAGCAGCGCCGCGGTCGCGCCGAAGGCGCCGACGCCGGTCCAGATGCCCAGCGCCTTGTTGCGCTCGGGCCCCTCGGCGAAGGTGTGCATGAGCACCGCCATCGCGGTCGGTGTCATGATCGCGGCGGCGACGCCCTGGACGACCCTGGCAGTGATCAGCACCGAGTCGTTCCAGGCCAGGCCGCACAGCACTGAGGCGAGGCCGAACAGGGCGGTGCCGAACAGGAACATCCGGCGGCCGCCGAGCAGGTCGGCGGTGCGCCCGCCGAACATCAGCAGGCCGCCGAAGCTCAGCAGGTACGCGCTCATCACCCACTGGACGCCGCCCGGGGAGAAGCCGAGTTCGCTCTCGATGGAGGGCAGGGCCAGCATGACGATCTGGGAGTCGACGATGACCATGAAGAAGGACGCCACCAAGAGGGTCAGCGCCAGCCATCTCCGAGGGTCGGGGGCTTCCAGGGGTTCGCGAGGTGTCATCTTTTCCTCTTCTGGGATGCATCAGGGCAGCGCGAAGCCGCCCCGTGGGGATGTCAGGCCTGATGAGACCTAGTGGGGAGGGGAGATCCTCGCGGTCAGGCACATGCGATCGAGCGCGTTCGCGACGGACACGGCCATGATCAGATTCGCGAGGTTGTGGGGACCGAGCAGGTTCTCCGCCGCGCCGTACACGTCGTCGAGCACGCCGTCGGCCGGAAGCCTGGTCATCGTTTCGGCGAGAGCCAGGGCGGCACGCTCCGAGTCGGTGAACCGGCGCGAGTCGCGCCAGCCCGCCAGCTCGTTGAGCCGCTCCTGCCGCTCGCCCAGGCGGATCGCCTCCGCGGAACGCAGGGCCAGGAAGTACGCGCAGCCGTTGAGCTGGGCGACCCGGATGCGCGCCAGTTCGCGCAACCGGTCGTCGCACAACCCCTCGCGCCGCAGCACGTCCTCCAGATCGGTGATCAGGCTGACGGCTCGTGGCGACGCTGCCGCCAGTTCGATGCGCTGCCTGGTCATCGTGTGGTTCAGCCCTTCGTCGCGGTCGGTGGTCGTCTGCCTGAAGCAGTGTGAATCCGGCAGATGGTCACGAACAACGGCAAAGTTCTCACCGCTCGGTAAGGTGCCCTTACCGAAAGGGGGTGCCGGTGAACTGGCAGGAGCTGGAGACGTTCCTGGTACTGGCCGAAGAGCTGCATTTCGGCCGCACGGCCGACCGCCTGCACGTGTCACGCGCCCGGGTCAGCCAGATGACCCAGGCGCTGGAACGCCGGGTCGGCGGCCCGCTGTTCGAGCGCACCAGCCGCCGGGTGGCCCTGACCCCCTTGGGCAGGCAACTGCGCGAAGACCTCGGTCCGCACTGCCACGGGATTCTCGAAGCCGTGGCCAAGGCGTCGAACACCGCGCGCGGCACCGGCGAGGTGCTGCGCGTGGGCTTCTCCAGCCCGCTGGCCAGCGAGCGGGTCATGACCGTGGTCGAGGCGTTCCGCGCCTCGCATCCGCGGTGTGAGGTGCAGATCCGCGAAGTCCACCTGTCAGACAGATACAGCGCGCTGCGACGGGGCGAGCTGGACCTGCAGGTGATCGAACTGCCCGTGGACGAGCCCGATCTGACCGTGGGCCCGGTGCTCGTGCGCGACCGGACCATGCTCGCCGTCTCCGCCTCGCACCGCCTGGCCGGCCGTACGTCGATCTCCATCGAGGATCTCGGAGGTGAGAACCTGCGGCTCATCGACGGCCTGCCGGGCTATTTCCAGGCGCGTCACATGCCTGATCGCACCCCGGCCGGGCGGCCCATCCATCACTCGACCACCACGAAGTACTGGCAGGAACTGCTCGCCCTCGTCGCGGCGGGCGAGGGCGTCACGATCGCCGCCGCCCAGGGCACCCGTTACTACCCACGGCCCAACCTGGTCTACGTCCCGTTCCACGACGTCGGGCCGTTCGAGTACGCGCTGATATGGCGTACGGCGAGCGTCTCCGCCAAGGCCCTGGCCTTCGCCAGGGTGGCAGTGGAGAAGCACGCCCCCAAGGCCTGAGTCACTTGCTCAGCAAGCGCACATGTCGTCAGGCGCGCCGAACCCGGGCGCCGACGTCGGCGGTCAGCGTCCCCAGAGGGCGTTACGCAGTTTGATGTCCTTTAGGTCGCTTGTGCTGGGAAGGGCGTACGGGCAGCGTCCAGTGCATCGTGGCGGTGACCGAGCACGCCACCAGGCGTGTCGGTGCTCGACACCACCGCTCAACCGAGCGCGAGCTGTCGGGCGCGCTTCACGCTCCGAGACCGAGATGGGCAGTTCTCACGAGTTCCTCGCCGAGGGCGGCATCACGACGGCGCTCAGACCGGCTCGGCGGCACTGATCGGCTCGGACTCGTTCGACGACGGCAGGGGCCACTCCGTCATGGGCCGCCTCGTCCGCGACCTGCGCCGACCCTGTCAGCGCGACAACGACTGCAGTGACCGTCACAGGCACGATCAACGAATACCACCACGCTGCCTAACCGCAGCTCAGACCACGCACTCAATATTCGAGCGGCACAGGGGTGGGAAGCTTCCGGCCCTCATGGACGAGATTCTCGTCGAGGCCGGCATCAAGACGGTGCTCACCGGTATCCCGATGCCGCGCATGAACTCGACCAGGAAGCGGTGGGTGCGGTCGTGCCGCCGCGAACTCCTCGACCGCCGCCTCGCATGGAACGAACACCACCTGCGGCATGCCCTACGGGAATACGAACACTTCTACAACCACCATCGTGCCCGCCAAGCCCTGGACCAAGCGGCGCCGCCGCGTCCTGTCCCCGATCCGATCACGGACCCAGAGCAAATCAGCGACCTCAACATCCGGCGACGAGGCCGGCTCGGCGGTGTCCTCCGCGAGTACTCACATGCCGCTTGAACTGCATGGATGCGATTTCCGGCAGGCGTAGAGCGCCACCGCCCCGACTGATGCATCGTCGATGCTTGCGAACAGCTGGCTCGGGTCCGGCGTGGCGTAGCGCGCGTGGTAGCGCACTGTGCGCGTATAACTACCCTGTGCCAAATGAAGTACAGAAGGTGGTTTGTGTCGGCGGCGGACCCGCCGGCCTGTATTTCGCGATCCTGATGAAGCTGCGCGATCCTTCGTGCGACATATCCGTTTTCGAGCGCGATCCGGCGGGTTCGACGTACGGCTGGGGCGTGACGTACTGGGGCAGCCTGCTCGACCGGCTGTACGAGAGCGATCCCGAGTCGGCCCGCGCCATCGGCGAGGCGTCCGTGCGGTGGCATGACGGGATGGCCCTCGTCGGCGGCCGCACCACCACGCACCGCGGCGACGAGGGCTTCGGCATCGGCCGCCACCGGCTGCTCGGCATCCTGGCCGACCGGGCGATCGCACTCGGCGTGCGGGTGGAGTTCGAGCGCGAGATCCTCGGCGAGGTCCCGGACGCCGACCTGGTGGTGGCCGCCGACGGGGTGAACAGTCCGCTGCGCGGCCGCCACGACTTCGGCACCGAGGTCGCCACTGGGAGCAACACCTACATCTGGCTCGGGACCACCAGGGTCTTCGACGCCTTCACCTTCGCCTTCGTGGAGACCGAGCACGGCTGGATCTGGTGCTACGGGTACCCCTTCGACGACGAACGCAGCACCTGTGTGATCGAGTGCGCGCCCGCCACGTGGCGCGGGCTCGGGCTCGACCGCGCCGACGAGGCGGGCAACCTGGAGCTGCTGGACAAGCTGTTCGTCGACCTGCTCGACGGGCATCGGCTCGTCGGGCGCGGGCAGGGCGCCGCGCAGTGGCTGCGCTTCCAGACCGTGACGAACCGCTCCTGGCACCGCGGCAACATCGTCCTGCTCGGCGACGCCGCGCACACCACGCACTACTCCATCGGCGCCGGGACCACGCTCGCGATCGAGGACGCCATCGCGCTGGCCGGCGCGATCGAGCGCCACCCCGCCCTGGCGCCCGCGCTCGCGGCCTACGAGCGGGAGCGCAAGGCCGCGTTGTTGCCGGTCCAGAGCGCCGCCCGCTACAGCGCGCGGTTCTACGAGAACCTGCCGCGCTACCTGCGCCTGGAGCCCGCGCAGATGTTCGCGCTGCTCGGCCAGCGGCACTCGCCGCTGCTGTCGTACATGCCGCCGCGGCTGTACTACCAGCTCGACCGGGCGGCGAGCCGGCCGGAGGCGCTGCGCAAGATCAAGCGCTGGGCCGGGCACTGGATCGCCGGGTCACTGCAGTCGTTGTCGCGCTGACGGGGTCGGCGCAGGTCGCGGACGAGGCGGCCGATGACGGAGTGGACCCGGCCGTCGTCGAACGAGTCCGAGCCGATCAGCGGGGTCACAGCCCGCCGCCGCGGAGTTCGGGAGACCCTGGCGCGGGCCTTGGGAGCCAAGCGGCTCCGCTGCGCACTGCTCCTGATCCGATCCTCGATCCCGAGCGAATCACCGACCTGAACATACGCTGACGAGACGGGTTGGGCGGCATCCTTCATAGGCACTCGCAGCAGCTTTTCCGGGAGATCAAAGAGCTCGGCTACACCGGCAGCCTCAACCTGCTCTACCGCTCCATCATCCAAGGCCGAAGGAGAACGACCTGTCACCGCCTCCCGCCGCCTGGCACGCCTCCTGCTCACCCACCCTGACCGGCTACGCGACGGCGACACCCAGTTGGTGCTGGAACTCATTGCCGCCTGCCCCGAGCTGACCACACTCGCCCGCCATGTCCGCGGCTTCGCCGCGCCGCTCCGCGATGGCGAACCGGCCGACTGGGGGCCGTCAGGCTGAGAGTCAGCCACCAGAGGTGTGACAGAGATCTTCGTCCGTCCTTGCTGAGCACACCCCTGTTCGCAACACGAAACCAGATTTTCGAGGGGGACAGGGTGCGCGGTGGTGATGGCGGCGGTGAGGAGGAGTGCTGCGCGCCGCAGGGGGAGATGCACGTGTACCCACCTCTGTCGATGCCCCAGAGTGGCGACTATGTGCGCCAAGTAATCATGTGGTGGCGAGGGTTTCTGGCGTAGCAGAAACACTCACCTGCCCCTAACGCCACAATGCGGGTTGGGAGTTCGTGAGCACCTGCGGTTCAGCCGGTGCGGAGCTGATGCAGGTCGGGGATGTGGTTGGACAGCGTTCCCGGGGTGACGCCGAGCAGCTTGGCGATCGAGGTGATCGAGTTGGCGGGGTTGGGCAGCATGTCGCGGGCGCCGCGCAGGAGTTCCGGGGTGATGACGGTGGGGCGGCCGCCGGTGCGGCCGCGGGCTTTGGCGGCGGCCAGGCCTGCGTTCGTCTGGCCGTCGATCACGCCGCGTAAGGTGGCGGAGGTCGTGCTCGTGTCGTACACCGTCAGGTCGTCCTGGCTGTCGTCCGATCCGCTCATCACGAGGGTGTCCCCGGCGGCGGCCACCAGCGGGGCCGCGTACGTGCGGGGCCCGACCTCGACCGGCTGTGGCTCCGGTGCGGTGACGTCGACGTCGAGGCTGACGACGCCGCCGCCCCATGTGCCGGCGCAGCCGTATCCCACCCACAGCCGATCACCGGACAGCGACAACTTCGACGGGCACGGGTAGGAGGCCAGGTTGATCCGCCGGGTGATGGTGGGGCCGGAGGTGTCGATCTCGGCCACCTCGTTCGAGCCGCTCAGAGCGGCGTACAGGCGGGTGCCGTCCTGCGTCGAGGCCAGGCCCGCGGCACCGGAGAGACCCGTGACGGTACCGGTGGACAGGCCGCGGGAGTCGGTGACGACGATCCGGTCCTTGACGGAGACGAACACCTTGCCCCCGCCCGTGGCCAGGTCGCCTTCCCATCTCTCATAGGCGCCGAGAAACGTGTTGAGGTAGGTCGCTGAGTCGGCGAACGCCGCGGGCGCCGGTGCGGCGACAAGGCCGGCCGCCGCCAGCAAGGTGGCGCTGATGGCGGTGAGCCGACGGGCCAGGCGGGTGAACGATGTGCCACGTGCTGCGCGCCCCGGAAAGCGCGGCTGTCTGCTGAGTTCTATCCGGTACTGATGCCCTGACGGCCCCTGAGGTGAGTTCTTGATCACGAAAATGATCTAGTCACACCTCATCGATCACGTCAGCGTATTATCGAATATGTATTCGAATCTGTGTAGGTCGTCGGGAGGGCTGCCGCCAGGGCCCGCCGCACGCGTGGCCAGTTGGTCACCCGGATCGCTGGCGAGCTCGGCGCCGGCCGCTCGACGCGCCGCACCGGGCACTGGAGCGCGAGGACCCGGACAGTGACCCCGGCCGCTCCCGAACATCTGGAAGAAGGCGCTCGGCCCCGGACATCGCAACCCAACCCGCCCGCGACGTAACCGACCTCAACGACCAGGGGATCGTCCGCCGAAAACCCGTCGTCACAGGCACGATCAACGAATACCACCACGCCGCTTAACCGCAGCTCAGACCACGTAACTCAATATTCGAGCGGCACACCCGGCCGTTCACCTCTCTCCAGCAGAGAGAACAGCTCCGGATCGACAGCCGCGACCTGGCCGCCGTCGGACTGCGTCTGCTCGCCCACCCCGCGGACGGAGCGCGCCGCCGGCAGGGACTTTCGTCCCTACCGGCGGCGGTGCCGGTGCGCGATCGTGGAGCGGTGCAACAGCAGGTCACGCGGTCCGCGCCGACGAGCAGGGAACTGTCCCGAGATGAGGCCCTGCGGCACTTGGGGAACGTCACCTTCGGCAGGATCGTGTTCATCAGCCGGGCGATGCCGGCCCTCCGGTTCGTGGCTCATGTCATGGACGGTGACGGCCTGCTGATCGGGCTGCCGTACGAGGCGGAGATCGCCGCGCTGCTGCAGCGGGTCTCCGTCGTCGTGTACGAGGCCGACGAGCTGGACGCCGCCGCCCGGACGGGGTGGAGCGTCGTGCTGACCGGGCGGGCCGGGCTGGTGGCGGACCCGCAGGAGCTGGAGCAGGCCCTGGCCAGGCTCCAGGCGTGGCCCGGCGAGCGGATCGACGTGGTGGCACGGCTGCGGCCGGAGCTGGTCACCGGGTTCGCGGCGGGCGCCGACTGACGTCAGAGGTCGTTGCCGGCGTACGACAGGTTGAAGCTCTTGTTGACCAGAGGGAAGTCGGGGACGATCGCGCTGTCGAGCGCCACCGGGAGCGCGGGCCAGTTGAAGAAGGACGGGTCCACGATCTTCAGGCGGCTGATCGTCTGATCGGGCGCGAGCTCGACGCGGTGGGCGATCGTGCCACGCCAGCCTTCGACGAGCCCCACGCCCGAGGAGCACCTTTCGAGGGACGGTGACGCATCCGGGGCCGCGGGCGTCTCGACCAGATGCGTGATCAGGGCGATGGACGTGGCGATCTCCTCGGCCCGGATCTGGAAGCGGGCCATCACGTCCCCGCCGGTCCGGTGGGCGGGGGTGAAGTCGCCGAGGTCGGTGAAGGGGTGCCGGCGGCGGGCGTCGAGGTCCAGGCCGCTGGCGCGGGCCACGTAGCCCAGCGTGCCGAGGTCGCGGGCGGCCTCGGCCGACAGGATGGCGGTGCCGGTGAAGCGGTCGGCGACGACGCTGTGGCCGAGGGCGAGCTCGGTGAGTTCGGCCACGTCGGCGCCGATGGCGTGCAGCATGTCGGGGTCGGGGAAGCCCCGCAGACGGGCGCCGCCGAGGCGGACGGCGCCGCGCAGCAGCCGGTGCCCGGTGACCTCGGCGTTGAGGCGCAGGAGTTGTTCGCGGATGCGACCGGCGTGGGCGTGCAGGATAAGGAAGGCGACGTCGTTGCAGAGCGCGCCCAGGTCGGTGACGTGGTTGTAGAGGCGTTCCAGCTCCAGGAGCACGGCTCGGGCCTGCTGCGCCCGCGCGTCGGCCGGAGCTCCGGTGGCCTCTTCCACGGCCAGGCAGTAGGCGAGCGCGTGGCCGACGGAGGTGTCGCCGCTGACGCGTTCGGCCAGTTGCAGCCCGTCGGCGGGGTGGCGGCCCTCGAAGAGCTTTTCGATACCCTTGTGGACGAACCAGAGTCTGGCCTTGAGCTTGATGATCGTCTCGCCGACCACGGAGAAGCGGAAGTGCCCCGGTTCGATGAGACCGGCGTGGACGGGGCCGACGGGGATCTCGTACACGCCCTGGCCCTCGACGGTGACGAACGGGTACGGCCCCTCGGAGTCGCCGAAGGCGGGCGGCGGCCCGGCGTCGTCGCGCATCGGGTACCAGCCGCGCGGCCAGTGGTGGTGGCGCACCAGGCGGCAGGGGAGCGGGTGGTCGAGCGGGGTGATGCCGTACAGGTCGCGGATCTCGCGTTCGAACCGGCCCGCGGGGAAGGACAGGTGGGCCAGGCTCGGCACGGCCGGCTGCTCGGAGGGGAGCCGCAGCCGCAGCTCGGTACGGCGATCGGGGTCACCGGCGACGAACAGGTACGCCACCCCGAACCCGTCCGCCTCCTGGCGCGCGGAGACCAGCGCCAGCCGGTGGCCGCCGGCCAGCAGGCGGGCGGCGTGGCCGGGCAGTTCGGCGGTGCCGACGTCGGCGATGGTTCGTGTGCTCATGGTGTTGCTCCGGCGATCGTGGCGGCGGCTTGCAGCAGGGGGCGCAGCGGCCCCAGCGTGATGCCCAGGACGGCGCAGGCGGCCAGGCCCGCCACCAGCGGGACGGCCAGGGTGGGCGGCAGCGCGACGGCCTCGCCGGGTCCGCCGCCCACGAGCATCGGCCGGACCTGGCGTCCGACGGCGGCGACGATGACGAGCATCAGCGCCAGGGCCGCCGCGACGGGCCAGCCCAGGCCGGCGGCGAAGCCCGCCCGCGCAATGCCCAGCTCGCTGGCGAACAGGCTGAACGGCGGGAGGCCGAGCAGGGCCAGCAGCCCCAGGGAGAACGCCCCGGCCGGCATCGGCGCCCTGGAGATGAGGCCGCGTACGGCACGGATCCGGGTGCTGCCGAGCGCCTGGTGGAGCTGTCCGGCGGACAGGAACACCACCGACTTGCCCAGCCCGTGCCCGAGGATGTGCAGCAGGACCGCGACCAGGGCGAGGGTGTTGCCGATCGCGGCGCCGAGGGCGATCAGCCCCATGTGCTCGATGCTGGAGTAGGCCAGCAGCCGCTTGTAGTCACGCTGGCCGATGAGCAGCAGCGCGGCCCCGGCCAGGGAGGCCAGCGCCACGATGACCAGCAGCGTACGGGTGAAGCCGGTGCCGAGCGCCGCGTCGGCGATGACCTTGACGCGCAGGACGGCGTAGAAGGCCACCGACAGCAGCCCCCCGGACATCAGCGCGCACACCGGGGCCGGGGCCTGGCTGTAGGCGTCGGGCAGCCAGGCGTTCATGGGCGCCAGCCCGGCCTTGGTGCCGAAGCCGAGCACGAGCAGCATGACCGCGATGCGCATCACGCCGGGGTCGAGCCGGCCCGCGTGTTCGGACAGCGCCGTCCAGTCCAGGGAGGCCACTCCGGCGTGGTCGCCGGCGTCGTGGGTCAGGACCAGGCCCAGCAGCGCCAGCGCGATGCCGACCGAGCAGATGACCATGTACTTCCACGCGGCCTCGGTGGCCTGACGGGTGCGCCGGTGCCCGACCAGGAAGGCGGTCAGGATGGTGGTCGCCTCGATGGCCACCCAGAGCAGGCCCAGGCTGGAGGCCAGGACGGCCAGCGCCATCGCGGCGACGAACGACTGGGTCAGCACGCCGTAGCGGCGCATCTCGCGCGGGCCGGTCTGCCCGGAGGCGAGCTCGGCCGCCAGGTAGGCGGGGCCGGCCAGCATGGCCAGCAGCGCGACCGTACCGATGACGATCAGCATGAAGGCGCTCAGCGCGTCGCTGTGCAGCAGCCCCGCCAGCGCCTCCCGCCTCCCCGCCGCGGCCAGCGCGACGGCGCAGGCCAGCAGCCCGGCCGCGGCCGACGCGCCCAGCCAGGCGGTGACCCGGTTCCAGCCGATCAGGGCGTACGCGAGCGCGGCGGCCGCGGGCACCGCGACCGGGGCGATCACCAGCAGGCTGTCCATCAGTCGTGCAACTCCCGTAGCTCGTCCAGGTCGGTGCCGCCGAAGGCGGCCCGCATCCGGGTGGTCAGCACCTGCAGCACCAGCACGGCCAGCAGGACGTCCAGCGAGATCCCGAGCTCGACGACGAGCGGGACGCCGCTGGTGGTCAGGAAGGCGGCGGCGGTGATGGCGTTGTCCATCAGCAGGAAGCCCACCAGCTGTGACAGCGCCCGCCGCCGGGTCACCAGCACGAAGAACCCGATCAGCAGCACGGTCAGCGCGATCGGCACCGCGTGCGCGGCGGGGGTGGGCGACAGCCGTATCAGCGGCTGGGAGACCGCGTAGGCCAGCATCGCCAGCACCGCCGCCACCAGCAGTGAGGTCGCCACGTTGACCAGCGGCTGTGTCTCGCGGCCCGCGCCGCTCGCCACCAGTGCGCGGCGCATCAGGTACGGCAGCAGCGCGGCGCGCAACGCACCCACCCCGAGACCGATCAGGACCAGTTCGAGGCTCCCCTGCCGGACGCCGAGGACGACGATCAGCACGGTCAGCGCCACGCCTTGCAGGGCGAACAGCCGCACGATCGGCGACAGCTCGTGCCGCCACAGCACCAGCACGCCCGTGAGCAGGAACGCCCCGCAGGCCAGGTCCAGGAGCTGGACGTACGTCGCATCGCTCATGTTCACGTCCATGTCTCAGGTCAGGAAGAAGGAAGCGGTGACGGCCAGCAGCGCCAGCAGGAACGAACCGGCCAGCAGTTCCGGAACGCGGAACAGCCGGAGCTTGGCCATGAACACCTCGCCGGCGGCGAGCAGCACTCCCAGCAGCCCCACCTTGACGACGAGCGCGACCATCGCCAGCGGCAGCGCGAGCACCCCGGCCCCCGCGCCCGCGATCCCCAGGGGGACGAACAGGCCGGCCAGCAGTCCCAGCAGCACCGACAGCCGCATCGCCGACGCCCACTCGATCAGCGCCAGGTCGGGCCCGGCGTACTCCAGCACCGTCGCCTCGTGGATCATCGTCAGCTCCAGGTGCGTGGAGGGATTGTCCACGGGGATCCGGCCGGTCTCGGCGAGCGTGACGATCGCCAGCGCGACCGAGGCGAGCACGCTCACCGGGGAGAGCACCGACAGCGGATGCCCGGCCGCCGCCGTCACGATCGCCCCCAGGCTCGTGGAGCGGACGCCGATCGACAGGGCGAAGGTCGAGACCAGGATCGTCGGCTCCACCAGCGCCAGCACGGTCATCTCCCGGCTGGCGCCCATCCCGCCGAACGCCGTCCCGGTGTCCAGGGCGCCCAGGGCCAGCGCCACCGACCCCAGCGCCAGCAGCGCGGGCACCGCGAACAGGTCCGCGACGCCGTCCAGCGGCGAGTCCGTGGTCACCAGCGGCACCACCGCGGCCACGACCAGCGCCGTGCCGGCCAGCAGCGGCGGCGCCGCGCGGAACACCCAGCCGGTGCCGCGTGGCGCGATGGGCTCCTTGCGCATCAGCTTGCGCAGGTCCCGCCACGGCTGGGCGATCCCGGCGCCGGCGCGTCCCTCCAGCCGGGCGTGGACCTGCCGCATCCCCCCCACCAGCAGCGGCGAGCCGACCGCGACCAGGATCACCTGGAGCGCCGCTCCGATCACGCCCGTCATCGCAGCACCACCAGAACGATCAGCGCCGCGGTCAGCGCCCAGAACCCGTAGCCGAGATAGCGGTGGACGCTGCCGGTGGCCAGGCCACGGGCGCCACGCCCGGCGGCCGTCACGGCGGAGATCAACGGCTCGTACAGCCGGTGTTCGATCCGGTCAGGGATCCGCGCGTGGAAGCTCACGCGTTCCACCAGGTAGGCCGACTCCTTCATCGGGGTGACGTCCACGTCGCTCTCCGGCTCCAGGACGTCGCCGAAGACCCGCTGCAGCGGCTCGGCGAACGACGTGGCGGTGTACTCCATCCGCGCCGACATGGGCCCGGCGCCGCAGTCCCAGAGCCGGGCGGCGCGCCGTGCCCGCCGCGTCGCGCCCACCCGTACCAGGCAGAGGACGGCCACGACGGCGGCCACCAGGGCGACGGCGATCAGCAGCGGCGAGATCATCCCCGCGACCCCGGTCAGCCGCAGCGTCACCTGCCCGCCGGCCACGTCCCGTCCAGGGAACGCCACTCCGACCGCCCGGACGAGCGCGGGCAGGACCAGCGTGGGGGCCAGCGCCAGGGCCACGCAGCACGCCGCCGCGAGCGTCGTCGCGGCCAGCATGGCCGGCGGGCTCTCTCCGGCACGTTCGGCCTCCGCGCTGCGCGGCCGGCCCAGGAAGCCCACGCCGAACGCCTTGACGAAGGTGGCGATGGCGAGACCCGCCGACAGCGCGATCGCCCCCACGGTCAGCGGCATCGTCACCGCGCCCGCCACCCCGGCGGCGGGCTGCGCGTGGATGAGGCTCTGCAGCAGCAGCCACTCGCTGACGAAGGCGTTGCCGGGCGGCAGCGCCGAAGCGCACAACGCGCCGAGCGCGAACACGACGGTGGTGTACGGCAGCCGCGCGCGCAGCCCGCCGAGCGCGTCCAGATCGCGGGTGCCGGTCGCGTGCAGCACCGAGCCCGCCGACAGGAACAACACCGTCTTGAACGCGGCGTGGTTGACCACGTGGAGCAGGGCCGCGGCCAGCGCGGCCCGCACCCGGAACGCGGCCGGCCCGCCCTCCTGCAGGTAG
>NZ_JBSFGJ010000051.1:0-34628 GCF_053596515.1 Nonomuraea sp. NPDC001684 | reverse complement strand
CGTCGGTGCGGGTGTCGCGGGCCAGGTAGACGCCGCCGCCGTTGGAGAAGTGCAGCACGCTCTCGATCCGGTACGGCAGCCCCTCCATGGTCACCGCGTTGCGCGCGGCCAGGTGGGGTTCGAGGAACTCGGGCAGCGTCGTCCAGGGCGGCACCGAGAACGTCGCGCCGCGCACGTCGGGGATCAGCTTGCCGTCGCCGTCCTCGACGGCCAGCACCCGCTCCCCGGACGGGGACAGGCAGTGCCGCTCGGCGAACCCGCCGTACCGGACGAACATCGGCCCGTCGCCGTAGCGCAGGTCGCTCAGGATGTACGGCCCCTCGACGCCGCGCAGCAGCTCGTCGAGCTCCTTGAGCACGAGTTCGAGCTGCCCCTCGTCCCGGGGGTAGATGGTGACCAGCTTGCCGCTGGAGGCCCGGGAGGCGGCCTTGGAGTTGACCATGACCAGCACCGCCGGGCCGCGCAGGAACTTGAAGGCGACCCCGCGGGGCACACAGTAGTCCCACACGGTGTCGACGACCTTCTCGGCGTCCTCGACGCGGGCCGACACGTGGATCTTCCAGCCCTGGGTCGGCAGGGGCGCCTCGCCGGTGGGCATGTAGTACGCCCAGGTGTCGCTGAGGTCGTGGGCCCAGCCGTCGGGGACGAGCCGGCGCAGCTGGGCGAAGTCGACGTCCGCCGCCGTGCTGTGGTCGGGAGTGTCGTAGAAACACTGGTCCACAAGGCAGTAGAGCTCGTACTTGTCCATTTGGCGCGGCCCTCCGAGGCGGTGTGCTTAGAGCCTGCCGCACCCGCGCCGGGTCGGACTAGTAACACGCAACATAAGCCATATATGGCTATGAAATGTGCTTTGATGCGTTTTTCACAAATGGTAATTATATGCGCGGGGCATAAACGCTGAACGAGAATTCCCCGCTGCGCGACGTGGACGCCTCCAGCCAGCCGCCCACCGCCGAGACGCGTTCGGCCAGGTTGAGCAGGCCCTGACCGGCGTCTCCCGGCCGGCGCGGCGGGCGCACGCCGTCGTTCCTGATGGACAGGCGGACCACATTGTCGCGTTCCATGAGCTGGATCCAGCACTGCCCGGCCTCGGCGTGCCGCAGCACGTTCGTCACCCCCTCCCGCAGCGCGTGCGTGAGGGCCTCCTCCACCTCGGGGTGCAGGTCACGGCAGGCCACCCTGATCTGGCAGCGCACCCGCGCCGACTCCAGCAGCGCCCGCGCCGAGCCCAGCTCGGCCGCCAGCGAGGAGCTGCGCAGACGGCCGTGCGCGACGGCCCGGACGTCGGCCGACAGGTCCCGCAGCAGTTCGAGCGTCTCGCCCACCTCCTGCCGGGCCTTCTCGTCGCCCTCGGCCACCAGCCGCTGGATGAGCTGCGCCTTCAGCGTCAGGACGGTCAGCCGGTGCCCGACCAGGTCGTGCAGGTCGCGGGTGAAGCGGCGGCGCTCCAGCGTCACGGCCTGACGCATGACGTCGGTACGGGCCCCGGACAGCCGGCGCACCCGGGCCAGCAGGCTCAGCAGCGCGAACTCCACGACGCCGATCAAGGGGGTGACCAGCGCCCACACCGGCTCGACCTGCCACGAGCCCGGCGCGGCCAGCAGCACCGGCCCGCACGACAGCGCCAGCGCCACCAGCACGAGCGACCTGATCCGGGACGCGACCACGAGCAGCGCGCCGGCCAGCAGCCCGCACACCGGCGTCCAGGCCGGCCCGAGCACCCCGAGCGGCACGTACGTCAGCCACGCCTGGACGGCCACCAGCCACCACGAGCCGGCCCGCCGCACGGGCTCCTCCAGGACGAACCTGCCGTGCAGCGTGAGCAGGACGGCCAGCGCCACCGACCCCTCGACCACCAGCCCCGACCCGGCCAGCCCGGCCTGCACCGGGATCACCAGCCCGAGGCCCCCGGCCACCAGGCCGAGCCCGCCGGCCCAGCCGGGCGACGTCAGGACGTGCGCCTTGGAACGCAATCGAGGCGCCGGGCCACGGCGTGTGGCGTCCACCTCACCCCCGGTGTGCGGTTGACGTGACGGGACAGTACGCGTGGCGAGTGCGCTCACCGCTCCCTCGTTCCTCTAATCGACCTGACACGGCCACCTTGTGTAAAGACCGAGGCCGCTTCCGGACACGCTGACTTCCCACCCCACAAGGGGTTAGGCAGTTCATATCAGTCATAGGGTGTCGGTATGGATTACATGCGACTTGGCACCACGGGTATGAAAGTTTCTCGCATCTGTTTGGGGATGATGAGCTACGGCGATCCGGCGCGCCAGGAATGGGCATTGCCGGAGGAACAGGCCGAGCCGATCATCCGGCGGGCCGCCGACGCGGGCGTGACGTTCTTCGACACCGCCGACATCTACAGCCGCGGCCAGAGCGAGGTCGTCACCGGCGCCGTGCTGCGCCGGATCTTCCCCCGCCGCGAGGACTACGTGCTGGCCACCAAGGTCTACTTCCCGATGGGCAGGGGCGCCAACGACGGCGGACTGTCGCGCAAGCACATCCTCGCGGCCGTCGACGCCTCGCTCGCCCGGCTCGGCACCGACTACGTGGACCTGTACCAGATCCACCGGTGGGACGACGAGACGCCCATCGAGGAGACCATGGAGGCGCTGCACGAGGTGGTCAGGTCGGGGCGGGCCCGCTACATCGGCGCGTCCACGATGTGGGCCTGGCAGTTCGCCAAGGCCCAGCACGTCGCCGAGGCCAACGGCTGGACGCGCTTCGTCTCGATGCAGAACCACTACAACCTGCTCTACCGCGAGGAGGAGCGGGAGATGCTGCCCCTCTGCGCCGACCAGGGCGTGGGCGTGATCCCGTGGAGCCCGCTCGCGCGCGGCGTGCTGGCCAGGGCGGGCGCGGCCGGCCCGGCGGCCTCCGCGACCGCCAGGACCGGCTCCGACGCGCGCATCGACTTCCTGTACGACCCCGACAACGACCGGCGCATCCTCGACCGGGTCGCCCAGCTCGCCGCCGAGCGGGAGCTGCCGCCGGCCCAGATCGCCCTGGCCTGGCTGCTGCACCAGCCGGGCGTCACCGCGCCGATCGTCGGGGCCACCAAGGACGGGCACGTGGACGACGCCGTGGCGGCCGTCGGGGTGGAGCTGTCGGACAAGGAGCTGGCGTTCCTGGCCGAGCCGTACCGGCCGCGGGAGGTCAGGTTCTGAGCACCGGGATTGTCGGTCGGAGATCCTAAGGTAGGGGCATGCGGGCTAATGAGGAGGCGGCGGCGGCGCTGCAGGAATACGCGGAGCTGTTCGCACTGAGCGGCGGCGACGCCTTCCGGGTGCGGAGCTACCAGAAGGCGGCCAAGGCGATCGCCGGGTTCCCCGAGGACATCTCGGAGGTCGACGTGCGCGGCGTCCCCGGCGTCGGGGAGGCCATCGCCAAGAAGATGGAGGAGTTCCTCCAGCGCGGCAGCTTCCGGCAGCTCGACGACCTGCGGGGCCGCGTGCCCGAGGGCGTGCGGCGGCTCACCCGGGTGCCCACGCTCGGCCCCAAGACGGCCATCATGCTGTTCGAGGACTACGGCATCGACTCCACGGTGGCGCTGGCCGAGGCCATCACCTCCGGCCGGCTCGACGGCGTCAAGGGCCTCGGCCCCAAGACGCTGGCCAACCTGCTCAAGGGCATCGAGCAGCTTGAGCAGGCGGGCCGCCGGGTGCACATCGGCGTCGCCATGGCGCTGGCCGAGCAGATCATCGGCTCGCTCAAGACCGAGCGGGTGGCGTACGCGGGGTCGCTGCGGCGGATGAAGGACACGATCGGCGACATCGACATCCTGGCGGTGGCGCCCGAGTCGATCATGGCCGACTTCCGCGCGCAGCCCTACGTCGCCGACGTGATCGCCGCGGGCGAGAAGAAGACCTCGATCCGCACGACCTCCGGCGTCCAGGTCGACCTGCGCCTGATCCCGGCCGGGTCGTGGGGCGCGGCGATGCAGTACTTCACCGGCTCCAAGGAGCACAACGTGGCCATCAGGGAGATGGCGGTGAAGAAGGGCTGGAAGCTGTCCGAGTACGGGCTGTTCGAGGGCGAGCGGGTGATCGCCGCGGAGTCCGAGGAGGACATCTACGAGGCGCTCGGCATGCAGTTCGTGCCGCCGCCCATGCGGGAGGACGGCGGCGAGGTCAAGGCGGCGCTGCGCGGCGAGCTGCCGGTGCCGGTGGAGCTGGCCGACCTCAAGGGCGACCTGCACACCCACACCGACCTCACCGACGGCATCGCCTCCCTGGAGGACATGGTGGCCGCCGGCGCCGCGCGCGGCTACTCCTACTACGCGGTCACCGACCACGCGCCCGACCTGGCCATGCAGCGCATGACCCTGGACAAGGCGCTGGAGCAGCGCGGGCGGGTGGCGGAGCTGCAGAAGAAGTATCCGCGCATGCGCATCCTGCACGGGTCGGAGCTCAACATCGCGCCCGACGGGTCGGTCGACTGGCCGGGCGAGGTGCTGCGCGAGTTCGACGTGTGCGTGGCCTCCGTCCACTCGCACTTCGGCATGTCGCGGGAGGAGATGACCCGCCGGTTCATCACGGCCTGCGAGAACCCGTATGTCGACATCATCGGCCATCCGACCACCCGGAAGATCGGCAAGCGGCCGCCGGTCGACGCCGACTGGGACGCCGTCTTCCGGGCGGCCGCCCGTACGGGCACCGCGATGGAGATCGACTCCTACCCCGACCGCTCCGACCTGCCGGCCGACCTGGTGCGGCTGGCCAAGCACCACGGGGTGAAGTTCTCCATCGACAGCGACTCGCACGCGATCCCCCACCTGGCCCACCAGCGGTTCGGGGTCGGGATCGCGCAGCGGGCCTGGCTGACGAGCGACGACGTCATCAACACCTGGCCCCTCGACCGCCTCCTGGCCTTCCTGGGCCGCTGACCCACCGCCCCATCCCACACCGGGGTGGGGGTCGGGCGCTGGCCCGAATCAGGGTTCGAGGGTCGGGCACGGCCCGTGGTGGCGTGCTGAGCAGGCATTGTGTGCGGCCCGCGCTGTGTGGGGTCGGCGCGGCCGATGTTGGTGTGCGCCCCCGCGTCGGGGTGCCGGTCGGGTGCGGCCCGCACCCAGCGCGGGCCGCACCCGAGCCTCGACGGGGGCATCCGCCGCAGATGGTCGCGGCCCTGCTCCAGGAGCGGGCGTCCACCAGAATTCTGCTCTCAAATCCGGACTTAACACCATAAATCAGCACATTTGCCGCAACCGTGGAGTGGCGCCGCTCCAAGGAGTGTGGGCTGGCCTACACACCCGGCGCGCGGCCGAGCGGCACGCGCCGACCCCTCCGACGGACAACACGCGTACGGCTCCGCCGCGCGAGCAGCGCACCCAGACCCTTCTGGCGCCCGCGCGGACTACGTGCACATGGGCCCCGCGGGCAGCGCGCACGGCCTCACATGCGGACGGCGTACGCGGGCCCCCTCCCGAGGCGTACACAGGCCCCTCCCACGGACGGCATGCACACGGGCCGTGCCCGCAGGCGGTGCGCGCACGGCTCCGCCCGCGGACGGCGTGTGCAGCCCTCCCCCTACTAGCCGCCGTACCTGGATGGCTTCATTCGGCCAGGCGCGCCCGGACGACGCCGTCACTCGCCGACTCGGCCGCCGTCCGGGCCCCGGGCCGCAGGACCGGCAGCCCGGCCCGCAGCCGGTCCAGGAACTCGTCGACGTTCAGGCAGCGGTCCTCCGCGTCGACGACCTCGGGCACGAACGCCTCGACGATGCCGTCCCCGACGGCGAAGTCGGCGTCGTCGTCATCGTCGTCGTAATTGTTCACCCAGCGCCCGCCGGGGGCGTACACGTCCATGGCGTGGTCGTAGTCGATCACCCAAGGGGTGTCGACGGTCCCGGTCCGCAAAGAGCCGTGGTTGTACCAGCCGTAGACCAGGTGGGTGAAGGCGCCGTCGTGGATGTAGATCTCCGCTTCGCCGCCCTCCAGGGTCTCGGCCTCGGTGTGACCGCCGACGTACAGGCCGGGCCGGTCCTCATGGAGCGCGATCGGGCCGTTGACCTTCAGGTCGCCGGTGACCACGATCAACTCGACGTCGCCGCCGCGCAGTTCGTTGATGGCGTCCAGGAAATCCCCGTCGAGGGTGAGGTCGCCGTCGAAGAACAGCACCTCGTCGTAGCCGGGCGACGCTCCCGCACCCTCGAACACGGCGGACAACGCGCCGCCCAGACGGGCATCGGCATCGGCATAGGACAGGGATGCGGCGATGGCGGATATCGGCATGGGGAAGATCGTAAGTCCGTGTACTGACAATCCGGCGTGCGGCGTATGCGGGGTTCCTCAGGAAGTGTGCGCGTGGCCCCGCCGACAGATGGCGCGCGCACGGTCGTCTCGGCAGATGACGCGCACAGGAGCCCTCCTGTGGTCGGTGCGCCAGGAAGCCGGTCCGGCAGCCCGCGCGGCACCCGTCCGGTGGAAGGGGACAGGGTCCGGCTGGTGGCGGGACAGCGCCCGGCCGTTGGCGGGTGTGCGCGTAGATCCTTCTGCTTCGCTAGCTTGGACGGCGATGGAGGACAACCAGCCCCCGCGCCCCGCAGCCCCGGACCCGGCCGCTGCGCCCCGGCCCGCCGACCCCGCCACCGGGCCAGCCCGCGATCCGGCCACCCCTCCCGCCGCCGCGCCTGATTCCAGCAAGGGTTTCGCCACCGCCGGTGGTTCCAGCAACGGTCCCGCCGCCGGTGGTTCCAGCAACGATCCCGCCGCCGCTGATTCCAGCAACGATCCCGCCGTCGGGGCGCCGGGCGGTCCTGCCGGGGTGTCCGCGCCGCGCCTCAGGACGGGGCGTCGGGGGCGGCGAGTGTGGAAGGTCGTCGTCGTCGCGCTGGCCGGGCTGGTGGTCGCCGCCGTCGGCGGGGTCGCCCTGGCCTATCCCTCGCTCGCCGCCACCACCTGCCCCGGCTGCTACGGCCTGATCGAGCTGAGCCCGGGGGTGCACGTCGAGGACGGCCTCACCCCCGCCCAGCGTGAGCGCGTCGGCGAGGTGGCCGACCAGGCCGCCCGCCGGGTCACCGCCTTCTACGGCGGCCGACTGAGCTCCCCCGGCCTCCTGGTCTGCCTGACCGAGGCGTGCTACCGGCGCATCGGCGGCGGCCAGGAGCGCGGCGTCGCGGTGCTCAACCGGTCGGTCATGCTCTCGCCGCGCGGCCTCGACCCGGTGATCGCCTCCCACGAGATGTCCCACGTCGAGCTGCACGCCAGGCTCGCCTCCTCCGCCGAGGTGCCGCAGTGGTTCGACGAGGGGCTGGCGGTGGTGGTCTCGGGCGACCCGCGCTACCTGGCCCCGGAGTCCGCGCCGGACCGCTGCCTGGTGGCGCCGTCCGGGCCGCTGCCGGTGACGCTGGAGGAGTGGCTGCGCACGGCGAGCGCCGACCCCGCCACGTACGCCAGGTCGGCCTGCCAGGTGAGCCGTTGGCTGGGCGAGAACGGCGGCCGCGCCGGGCTGCTCGGCCTGGTGACCAGGCTCAACGCCGGCGAGCCCTTCTCCGCCCTCGTCCGGACGCGCTGACGAACCACCTCGAAAGGCACGGTTGCCGCACCCGTGCCGCTGGGTAGGTCTTCGTACGGCTGGAACGGTCCCAGGATCGGGACAGCATTCGGCAAGCACGCGCACGCGGAGACAGCGCGAGGAGATTAAATGGTTTCCAGGTAGGAAATACGTCTTGCGAGAGGTGGCTCCCATGAAGCAAGTCGCGGCGACGATCGTCAAACCGCTGCCCGACCACCTGTTCCGGGTCCACGACGGGAACGCGGAGATGCGGTGGGAGGCGATGTCCGGGGTCGGCTACCACACGCCGAACGACCGCTTCTTCGTCCGGAACCACACCTCCACCCCGCTGATCGACGCCGCCGGGTGGCAGCTCCACCTGCACGGCGCCGGGCTGCGCGGGCCGCGCGCCTTCACCTACGACGAGCTGCTGTCGATGCCCTCGCGCACCCACGACGTGGCCATCGAGTGCGCCGGCAACGGCCGCGCGTTCTACGGCACCCAGCAGGGCGACCCCGCGCCCGGCACGCAGTGGGGTCTCGGGGCCGTCGGCGTGGCGAGGTGGCGCGGCGTGCCGCTGCGCGACCTGCTCGCCGAGGCCGGCCTGCGTCCCGAGGCCGTGGACGTGCTGCCCACCGGCCTCGACGCGCCCTTCGAGGACCACGGCCACGTCCGCCGCCCGCTGCCCGTCGCCAAGGCGGTGCGCGACGTGCTCGTGGCGTACGAGATGAACGGCCGTCCGCTGCCGCCCGACCACGGGTTCCCGGTGCGGCTGGTGGTGCCGGGATGGGTGGGGATCGCCTCCATCAAGTGGCTGGGCGACATCGAGGTCTCGACCAGCAAGCTGTTCACGCCGTGGAACACCGTCTTCTACCGGGACGTCGCGGCGCAGCCCGTGAAGAGCGCCTTCGAGCTGCCCTGGGACGCCCGGCTGCCGATCCGCGGCCCGCACGCCTGGCGCGGCCGTCCGGGACCGCACGTGCTGCGCGGCCGGTCGTGGTCGGGGCGCGGGCGGATCGTCGCGGTCGAGGTCAGCTTCGACGGCGGGCAGTCCTGGCACCCGGCCGAGCATCACGGCCCGCACCTGGTCGGGGCGTGGTTGCCGTGGCACGTCCAGTGGGCGCCGAAGCACACCGGGCCCGCCGTGCTGATGGCCAGGGCCACCGACGAGACCGGCGCCACCCAGCCGCTGCGCACGCCCAAGCACCCCTTCGGCTACTCCTTCGACGCGGTCGTGCGGCATCCGGTGCAGGTGGTCAACGGATAGATAAGTGTCACGAACGCGGCTGAGCTGGCCGTTCATCAGAAAGTGGTTCGGAGGTGTGCATTTCATCTGAAAGACTCTCGCGGAAACGTTACGGAAATGACACCGTGCGAGGCTTTCGCACAAGACGAAGCACCCGTCGAAGCAGACGTCGAAGCAGACGTCGAAGAACGCAACGAAGAAGGGAGAGCAGATGCGCCAGCTGACCCCGTTGGACGCCCAGTTCCTCCATGTCGAGTCCGAGACCACCGCGGCGCACGTCGCCGGGCTGGCGGTCCTCGACCCGGCCGGCGGCGCGGTGGACCGGGACGCGCTGGCCGAGCTGCTGCTGGACCGCGTCCACCTCTCCCCCGCGCTCAGCCTGCGCCTGGTCGAGGTGCCGTTCGGGCTCGACCGTCCCTACTGGTGCGCCGACCCGGACTTCGACCTGGCCAACCACCTGTTCGAGACGACGCTGCCGGCGCCCGGCGACGACGCCGCCCTGGCCGGGGCGGTGGCCGCGATCCACGAGCGCCGGCTCGACCGGTCGCGTCCGCTGTGGGAGATGCACCTGATCAAGGGGCTGGCGGGCGGCCGGGTCGCCGTCTACACGAAGGTGCACCACGCGGCCATCGACGGCGTGTCGGGCGCGGAGACCCTGGCGACCCTGCTCGACCTGAGCCCGGAGGGCGTGCGGGAGCGCGGGCCGCGCCCGGCGCCGCCGCGGCAGGACCCGCCGGGCCTGGTGGAGATGCTGGCCGGGGCCGCCGTGCGCTCGCTCACCCATCCGGTGCGCGCCGCCCGCTCGGTGGTCAGGGCCGCGGGCGACCTCGACGCGATCCCGCTGGCCGGCGCGCTGCCCGGCGCGCAGACGATCGCCAGGGCCGCCCGGCTGGTGACCGGCGACCAGAAGCAGCGCCCCGAGCTGCCGGGGCTCACCGCGCCGCGCACGCCGTTCAACGGGCCGATCAGCGCGCGGCGGGAGCTGTCGTTCGGGTCGGTGCCGCTGAAGGAGGTCAAGAAGGTCGCCAAGGCCAACGGCATCAGCGTCAACGACGTGGTGATGGCGCTGTGCGCCTCGGCGCTGCGGTCGTGGCTGGACGAACGGGACGCGCTGCCCGCCGAGCCGCTGGTGGTGGCCGTGCCGGTGTCGGTGCGTACGGGCGGCGCCACGGACGTGGTCGGGAACCAGATCTCGGCCATGGTGGCGCCGATGCCGACGAACGTCCCCGACGCCGGGGAACGGCTGCGGGCGGTCGGCGAGACCATGAGCAGGGCCAAGCGGCGCTTCGCCGTCGCGCCGGCGAGCTGGCTCGGCGAGCTGTGCTCGCTGCTGCCCGCGCCGGTCACCAGCCTGGCCACCCCGGCGATCTTCCGGCTGGCCGGGACGGCGTTCCCGCCGATCAACCTGATCATCAGCAACGTGCCGGGCCCGCAGTTCCCGCTCTACATGTGCGGCGGCCGGGTGCTGGCCTACTACCCGCTGTCGGTGCTGACCGACCTGTCCGGCGGCGTGAACATCACCTGCTTCTCCTACGACGGCATGCTCGACTTCGGCATCGTGGCCTGCCCCGAGCGCGTGGACGACGTGTGGGGCCTGCTCGGCCACCTGCGCGACGCCCTCGACGAGCTGCTAGCCGAGGGCGTGGGCGATGAGTTCGGCGACGGCGTCGGGGTCGATCTGGTGACCGGTTAGCTGGCAGAGGTTCTCCTGGTAGAGCAGCACGGCGGCGAACGTCGCCGCGGCCACCTCCAGGCGGGCCGCGTCGCCGCGCGTGCCGGGCAGCGCCAGCTCCAGCGCGAACCTGGCCCTGCTGATCAGCTCGCCGTTGAGCCGGCCGAGCCGCTCCTTGACCGAGCCGTGCGTGTCGGCCTCGCGGAACAGGATGCGCCGCATCGCCGGTGAGGCCCGCAGCGGCAGCCCGCGCGCCAGCCGGGCCAGCGTGCCGGCCGGGTCGCCGGGCACGGCGTCGACCTCCCGGCCCTCCTCGACCAGGGTGCGCTCGTCGACGAGGGCGACGAGCACGTCGATCTTCCGCGGGAAGTAGTGGAAGATCAGCCCTTTGGGGACTCTCGCGAGCCTGGCGATCACCGCGGTCGGAGTGGCTTCGTAGCCGCTGCCCGCGAACAGTTCCTCGGCCGCGTCCAGGATGCGCGTGCGCGCGTCACCGATCGACACAGCTCGCACCCTAACGCCACCTGCGGCTTCGTCGCCATCCCGCCGGGGCGAGAGCCTGCTGCCCTCCGACCGCCGTGTAGGATTGAGACGTAAATGTCTCATATTTGACGGAGTTGTCTCATGGTGGTGAGCCGGGAGCAGATCATGACCGCGGCGATCCAGCACCTCAACGAGCATCCGGCCGCCTCGATGGCCCAGCTCGCCGAGGCGGTGGGGATCAGCAGGGCCACGCTCCACCGGCAGTTCAGCAGCCGGGAGGAGCTGATGACGGCGCTCGGCCACCGCGCGCACGACCGGTGGCACGACCTCCAGGTGCGCGCGGACGTGCCGGCCGCCGCCGCCTCCGACGACCCGGGCGTGCTCCGCCGGGCCCTGGAGACCCTGCTGGAGGGGTGGATCGACGTGGCCGACGAGTACGGATTCGGCCTCACCGACTACGCGATGGCCGTGCACCCGGAGCTGCTGCGCCGCGCCGAGGAGCTGGAGGAGCGCGAGATCGCGCTCTTCGCCGCCGCCCAGCGGGCCGGCCTGCTGCGCGCCGACCTGCCGCCCCGCTGGATCAGCAACACGGTCTACGGCCTGCTCGTGGCCGTCCGGGAGAGCCTGCGACGCGGCGACGTCGCCCGCCGGGACGTCGCCAGGCTGCTGCGGGAGACGTTCCTGACCGGCGCGGGCGCCGGGGGGTGGTCGTGATGACGGTCACCGGCCTGTCGGCGCGCCGGCGGTGGGCGGGCCTGGCCGTGCTGTCGGCCAGCGTGCTGCTCGTGGTCATGGACATGACCGTGCTGAACGTCGCCCTGCCCGCGATCACCGAGGACCTGCGGCCGACCTCGGTCGAGCTGCTGTGGATGGTCGACGCGTACTCGCTGGTGCTGTCCGGGCTGCTGGTCACGGCGAGCGCGCTCGGCGACCGGTGGGGGCGCAAGCGCATGCTGCTGGCCGGGTTCACCGTGTTCGGGGTGGCCTCGACGGCGGTGCTGCTGGCCGACTCGGCCGCCGAGGTGATCGCCGTGCGGGCGCTGCTCGGGGTGGGCGGCGCGATGATCATGCCGTCCACGTTGTCGATGATCCGTAACCTGTTCACCGATCCGGGCGAGCGGGCCAGGGCGCTCGGCGTCTGGTCGGCGATGGCGGCGATGGGCGCGGCGCTCGGCCCGATCCTGGGCGGGTTCCTGCTGGAGCACTTCTCCTGGCAGTCGGCGTTCCTGGTGAACGTGCCCGTCATGGCGGCGGCCGTCGTCGCCGGGCTGCTCCTGCTGCCCGAGACGCGCAACCCCAGGCCGGGCCGGTGGGACGCACTGGCCACCGTCCTGTCGATGGCGGGCATGGCCGCGCTGCTGTACGCGGTCAAGACGTTCGGCAAGGACGGCCTGACCTCGCCCGCCGCCCTGGCCGCCACGGTCGTCGCGGCGGTCGCGCTGGGCTGGTTCGTGGTGCGGTGCGCGCGCCGGCCCGATCCGCTGCTGGAGATCAGACTGTTCCGCAGCGCGCCGTTCTCGGCGGGCGTGGTGACGGCGCTGACCACGTCGATCGCGATGGCCGCCGTGCTGCTGCTGCTCGCGCAGTGGATGCAGCTCGTCCAGGGGTACGCGCCGCTGGAGACGGGGGTGCGGCTGCTGCCGGCCGCGCTGGCCGCGCTGATCGCCTCGCCGCTCGCGCCGGTCCTGGCCGAACGCGTCGGCGCCCGGACGGTGCTGACGGGCGGGCTCGCGGTGACGGGGCTGGGGTTCCTGCTGGTGTGCCTGGCGCCGGAGCCGCTGGGCTACTGGCCGGTCGCCGTCGCGCTGGCGCTGATCGGCGCGGGCAACGGCGCGCTGGCCATCGCCTCGGCGGTGATCATGGCCGGATCGCCGCCGGAGAAGTCGGGCAGCGCGGCGGCCATCGAGGAGACCAGCTACGAGGTGGGCGCGGCGCTCGGCGTGGCGGTGCTGGGCAGCGTGGCCGCCGCGGTCTACCGCAACGCCCTGGACTACGCGGGCCCCGGCGCGGACGCGGCGCGCGAGTCGCTGGGCGGCGCGCTCGACGTGGCCGCCGAGCTCGGGGCGCAGGGGGCGCGGCTGGTGGAGACGGCCAGGGCCGCCTTCACCGACTCGCTGGCGCTGACCTCGGGGGCGGGGGCGGCGCTGATGCTGGCCGGCGCGCTGGTGGTCTGGCTGCTCACCCCGCGCGACCCCCGCCAGCTCAAGCCGCTGCTGGCGGCGGCGGAGCTGGAGCTGAGCGGGGAGGAGCTGACCCTCCTCGACGAGGCCTCCCGCCCCTGACACCACGAACCAGGGTGGCAGGCGGCCCCGGGCCGGCAGGTCAGTGCGCGCGGCCGGCCAGGGAGAGGCAGAGCTCCTTGAGCTGGGCGGCGGCCGGCAGGCATTCGTCCAGCACGTCCAGCGCCGCGGTCAGGTGCCGGGCGGCCAGCCGGTCGGCGGCGTCCCGGCCGCCCGCCTCCTCGATCAGGCAGGCGGTCAGGGTCAGGGCCGCGTCGTCGGTCTCGCCGGCGGCGAGCGCGTCGGCCAGGCGGCCGGCGGCGGGCTTCCCCGAGCCCAGCGCGGCCAGGATCGGGACGGTCTTCTTGCGCGATCGCAGGTCACTGTGCACCGGCTTGCCGGTGACCTGCGGATCCCCCCAGATCCCCAGCACGTCGTCGGCGATCTGGAAGGCCACGCCGAGCTCCACCCCCATGGCCCACATGCGCTCGGACAGCTCGGGCCGGCCCCCAAGCGCGACCCCCGCCGCGGCGGCCGCCCCCAGCAGCGCGCCGGTCTTGCCCGCCGCCATCTCGGTGTACTCGGCCATGCTCACCTCCCCGGGCCCGCTCCAGGGACGGCTCTCGAACGCCATGTCGGCCGTCTGGCCCTGGACCAGCTCGACGAGGGCTCGCGACAGGTAGCCCATCGCCTCCGGACGGTCGGCGAGCCGGGCCACGGCCAGGGCCAGCAGCGCATCCCCGGCCAGGAGGGCCGGCCCCACCCCGTACGCCTTCCACAGGGCGTCCCGGTGCCTGCGTCTTTCGTCCTGGTCGATGATGTCGTCGTGCACGAGGGAGAAGGCGTGCACGAGCTCGACCGCGACGGCCCCCGGCAGCGCGGACTCGGCGGTGCCGCCGGCGGCCTCGGCGCTGAGAAGGGCGACGGCCGGTCGCACGCTCTTGCCGCCCGCACCCTCGTACGGGCGCCCCTCGGCGTCCGACCAGCCCAGGGTGTAGGAGACCATGTCGGCTCCCCGCGGGTGGAGGCGGGAGACGGCGGCGCGCATGGCGGGCTCCACCAGGCGGCGGCAGCGCGCGATCACGTCGGTGTCCGGCAGGGACGGTCCGGTGCGGCTGAGGTTCACAAGATGTTCCCGTCAAACTTCGATCTTGAATGTCTATGTACGGTCATGTGATACTCCAGCCTGAGTTTAACTTTCGTCATTAAATGTCCGTTATGTAAGACGGGCGCAGAGGAGACACGCCCGTGGCGGACAATGCCACTGCCACCAGAACTGTCCCTTTCCTCGGCAGGCTCAGCAGACACCACCGCATCCCGGTACACGCGCTGGAAGAGGCCGGCGCCGAGGCCGGCGGCCGGGTCGTACGGCTCAACATGGGCCCCTTCCGTCCCTACCTCGTCACCCACCCCGACCACGTCGAGCACGTGCTCACGGTCCGCCAGGCCAACTACGTGCGCGCGGGCATGTTCTGGGACCCGCTCGTGCCCCTGCTCGGCGAGAGCATCCTGTCCGACGGCGAGAACTGGGCCGACAGCCGCCGGATCCTCCAGCCGCTGTTCACCGCCCGGCGCGTCAACGCCATGGCGGAGAACATGGCCCGGATCATGGACGAGCTGATCGAGACGACCGTCGTCCCCGGACGGCCGTTCGACGTGACCGAAGGCATGGGCGCCCTGGTGCACCCGGTGATCGTGCGGCTGTTCTTCGGGGCGAAGATCTCCATGGCGGACATCGACCGGCTGGCGCCGGCCTATGACGTCGCCGTCACCGCCAAGGCGCTGCGCCTGGTGCTGCCGTTCGTGCCGCACCGGGTGCCGCTGCCGGGCGACCGGGCGTTCAGGCGAGCGATCAAGACCATCGACGAGGTCGTCTACGGCTGCATCGCGCGGGCCCGCCACGAGGAAGGCGACGACGTGATCTCGCGCCTGGTCAGAGCGAGGGCGGACGACGGCGGCGACGGCCGCATCAGGGACGACCTCGTCGCCATGCACGGCGCCTCCACCGAGACCACCACCACCGCGATGTCCTGGGTCTGGCCGACGCTCCAGGCGCATCCGGAGATCGCCGCGAAGGTGTACGAAGAGGTGGACCGCGTGGTGGGCGACGAGCCAGTCGGCATCGCCCACCTGCCGCACCTGCGGTACCTGAAGATGTTCGTCAGCGAGCTGCTGCGGCTCTACCCCCCCGGCTGGCTCCTGCCCCGCAGGACCGTCGAGGCCGACGTGGTCGGCGGGGTCGGCGTCGAGGCCGGCTCCACGATGATCCTCAGCCCCTACCTGACGCACCGGCTGCCGGAGTTCTGGGACCGCCCCGCCACGTTCGACCCCGGACGCTTCGCCCCCGGCGGGGACGCCCGGCGGCACCGCTACGCCTACTGGCCCTTCGCCGCCGGGCCGCACGTGTGCCTGGGACAGCACCTGTTCGCGTTGAAGGCGCCGCTGCTCATCGCCGGCATCCTGCGCAGGTACCGCCCCCACGTGCACCTCGACCGGCCGATCGTGCCGCGCCTGGCCTCCACGCTGCGCCCGCCGCACGGATTGACCATGACACTGGAGAAGCGACGGTGAACCCCTTCGACATCGGCCGCGCCTGCGCCCTGGCCGTGGCCGGCGGGCGGGAACTGGCCGGGCACGCCGCGCGCTTCGGTGACCTGTTCCCCGCCGGCGCCTTCGACGCCGGGCTGCACCTGTCCCTGGGCCTCGCCGGCGCCTTCGGCTCGCCCTTGGCGACCGCCGCCGAGCTGCGGGCCGTCAACCGGGCCTCGCTGCTGGTGTTCGCGGTGGACCGGCTGATCGACCACGAGGCCGGCACGCGCGAGGAGGTCGCGGCGCTGATCGGCGACTGCCTGTCGGAGTCCCCCGCCGGGCCGGCCGGCGCGTTCGCCGCCGACCTGCGGGCGGAGCTGGACACCACGCCGGAGCTCGCGTCGGCCTGGCGTGACCGGCTCGCGCGCATGCTCGCGGCCATGGCCCGCGAATGGGAGTGGAGCCGCGCGGACGAGCCGCCCGCCGTCGAGGAGTACCTGGCCAACGCCGACAGCTGCGGCGCCTCCTTCGTGGCCGTCTCGCACTGGATCGCCACCGGCCAGGTGGGCGCGCCGGGTGACCTTGAGGTCCTGCGCCCGGCGGGCGAGGCGGTGCAGCGCTACCTGCGTCTGCTCAACGACCTGGCCACGCACCACCGGGAACGGGCGTACGGCGACTTCAACGCGTTCACCCTAGGCCTGACCCACGACGAGGTGACCGAGCGGATGGCCGTGCTGGCCCGCGAGGCGCACGCGCTGATCGAACCGCTGCGCGGCGACCATCCGCGCCCGGCCGACTACCTGGCATGGCAGATCGACTACAGCACAGGCTTCTACGGCCTGTCCGACTTCTGGGCGGCGACGTGAACCTCTCCGAACAGGCCTGTCTCCTGGTCAACGAGCTGATGGCCACGCCGTGGGGCCAGGTGTCGCCGTCGGTCTACGAGACCGGCCGCCTGGTCACGCTCGCCCCCGGCCTGGCCGGGCACCGGGAGCGGGTGGCATACCTGCTGGCGGAGCAGCACGGCGACGGCGCCTGGGGCGCGCCCGACGGCTACGGGCTGGTGCCCACGCTGAGCGCCACGGAGGCCCTGCTCACGGCGATCGCGCGCGGCGACGGCGACGACGGCCTCCTGCTCCCGGCCGCCAAGGCCGGGCTGGAGGCGTTGCGTCCCATGCTGGCCGCGGCGTCGGAGCCGCCGGACACGCCGGCCATCGACCTGATCGTCCCCGCCCTCGTCGAGCTGGTGAACCGCCACCGTCCGGAGGGCTCCCCGCTGCCGCTGCCCCCCACCATGGACACCACCCGGCTCACCCGGGTCAGGCGGCTGCTGGCGTCCGGCGCCGAGCCGCCGCAGAAGGTCCAGCACGTGCTGGAGGTCGTCGGGGCGACGGGGGCGATACGACCGGCGCCGATCGGCACCGTCGGCGCCTCGCCCGCGGCCACCGCCGCCTGGCTGTCGGCCCGGCCCGATCCCGAGGCCGCGGGCCCGGCCCTCCACCACCTGCGGGCCGTCGCCGGACGGTACGGCGGCCCGGTGCCGGTGGGGCTGCCGATCACCGTCTTCGAGCGGGCCTGGGTGCTGAGCTGGCTGCTCAGGGCTGGCGTCCCCGTGGACGTGCCGCCGGAGATGACGGCCGACCTGTGGGCCGCGATCGGGCCCGCGGGCACCCCAGCCGGGGCCGGTCTGCCCGCCGACGCCGACACCACCAGCGTCGCGCTCTACGCCCTGGCCCTGCTCGGGGTCCCGTACGAGCCCTCGTCGCTGACGACGTTCGACACCGGCGCGCACTTCTGCACCTGGCAGGGGGAGGACGGCACGTCCGTCAGCGTCAACGCCCACGTGCTGGACGCGCTCGGCCAGTACGCGCGGGTCAGGCCGGCGGCCGGGGAGGCGTACCGGCCACGGATCGAGCGGGTGGCGAGGTGGCTGGCCGAGCGGCAGCGGCCCGACGGGAGCTGGAGCGACAGGTGGCACGCCTCCCCGTACTACGCCACGTTGAGCTGCATGCTGGCGCTCGGCGAGTTCGGCGGCGCCCGATACGCCGGGGCCGTGCGCAAGGGGCGGGAGTGGATCCTGTCCACGCAGCGGGCCGACGGATCCTGGGGCCGGTGGGCGGGCAGGCCGGAGGAGACGGCGTACGGGATGCAGGCCCTCCTGCTGGCCGGCCCCGAGCCGGACGAACGGTGCGCAGGGGCGGCGCGGCGCGGTTATGAGTACCTGAATCGGACAGCTAATTTATCCGACTATCCTCCGTTGTGGCATGACAAGGAGCTTTACTCGCCGACAGCCATCGTGCGGGCAGCGGTCATCGCCGCTCAGCATGTCACGATATGTAGCACCGAAGGAAATTCCAGATGCGAAAACAGGACATAATACCCTTTATGGTGCCCTAGCGTGTTGAGGCAGTATTCCTGCGTTGCTAGGGTGATCCGAGTGCCGGATTCCTGGAGTGCCCCTTTTTCCGCCTTGACATGGCCTGCTGACCCCGCGGTCTTTTCTTCCGGAGGGCTTCATGCGCTTCCGTAATGCCAGTGTCCGGGCCAAAGTCACGGCGCTTATCGTGTCGCTCACGCTGTTGTGGGTGTTCGCGGCCTGGGTCACGCTGCGGGAAGGCGTCAACCTGCTCGGGGCCGCGACGGTCGACGGCAGGATCGTCGAGCCGAGCGAGCCGCTGCTGGTGGAGCTCCAGCGCGAGCGCCGGCTGACCGTCGCCCACCTCGGCACCGGATCCCGCGTCGTGGACAAGGGCATGCGCGACCAGCGAGCCAGGACCGACTCCCTGCGCGCCGAGTTCACCTCCATGGCCCAGGGCAACGTCGTCGACCTCGCCGCCGAAGACTCGCTCGTCCAGCGCATCGCCGCGGTCAACGCCGAGCTGGACAAGCTCGTGGCCGCGCGCAAGGCGATCGACGCCGGCAAGACGGAACCGTCCCGGGCGGCGCAGCAGTACAACACCACGATCGACGCGATGTACCGCATGTACGACTCCGTGGCCGCCTTCGACGACAAGGACATCGCCGCGGACGGCCGCGCGCTGTCGGACATGCACCGCTCCCGGGAGTTCCTGGCCCGCGAGGACTCGCTGCTGTCCGGGGTGTTCGCCAAGGGCGGGTTCACCGCCGACGACCACGCCGAGTTCCTCAGGATGTCGGCCGTCTTCCACTACACGCTGACCGACGCGCTGAACCAGCTGCCCGACGAGGACCGGGCCACCTTCGACGCCTGGCTGAAGAGCGAGCCCGTCGTCCGGCTGCAGACCATGGAGGCGCAGCTCATCCGGCACGAACCGGGAGCGGGTCCGCTTCCGGTGAGCGGCGAGAGCTGGCGCGTGGCGGCCGACGCGACGCTCTCCGGCATGCACGCGCAGGTGGTCGCGGGCGGTGACCGCCTGTTCGACCGGATCGTCCCCGTCGCGATCGGCGTCATCGTGCGGCTGCTCCTGGCCGGTGGTCTCGGCCTGATCGCCGTCATCGCCTCGATCGTGTTGTCCATCACCACGACCAGGCAGTTGCTCGCCCAGCTCAAGAAGCTGCGCGACGCCGCGCACGAGCTGTCCGACGAGCGCCTGCCCGGCATCGTCGAGCGCATCGGCCACGGCGAGGAGGTGGACGTCGCCAAGGAGGCGCCCGCGCTGGAGTTCGGCGACGACGAGATCGGCCAGGTGGGCCAGGCGTTCAACACCATGCAGCACACCGCCGTCAGCGTCGCGGCCGAGCAGGCCGAGCTGCGCCGCAGCATCCGCGACATCCTGCTCAGCCTCGCCCGCCGCACCCAGGGCCTGGTGCACCGGCAGCTCACCGTCCTCGACGTGATGGAGCGCCGGGAGACCGACCCCGAGGAGCTGAAGGAGCTCTTCCGCCTGGACCACCTGGCCATCCGGATGCGGCGCAACGCCGAGAACCTGATCGTCCTGTCCGGTTCGTCGCCCGCCCGTACGTGGCGGCGGGCCGTCCCCATGGTGGACGTGGTGCGCGGCGCGCTGGCCGAGGTCGAGGACTACACCCGCGTCACGCTCATGCCGATGGGCGAGGTCGTGCTCGTCGGCCGGGCCGTCGGTGACGTCATCCACCTGCTGGCCGAGCTGATCGAGAACGCCGTGTCGTTCTCGCCGCCGTACACGAACGTGCAGGTCAGCGGCCAGCTCGTGGCCAACGGGTACGTCATCGAGATCGAGGACCGCGGGCTCGGCATGAAGCCCGAGGACCTCGACGCGGCCAACGAGCGCATCGCCGACCCGCCGGAGTTCCGCATCTCCGGCACCGCCCGGCTGGGGCTCTACGTGGTCAGCCAGCTCGCCCGGCGGCACGACATCCAGGTCGTGCTCAAGCCCTCCCCGTACGGGGGCACCACGGTCGTGGTGCTGCTGCCGCAGGAGCTCGTCGAGCTCGACCCGGCGCCGCGGCACCCCGAGGGCGACACCCGGCCGAGCCTGCCGCGCCGGACGAGCACCGGGACCACGCTGGCGACGGTCGCGCGGCCCGCCGAGAACGTGCGCACCCTGACCCCGCCGCGTCCCACCCCCATGTCCGCCCCGCTCCACGCGGTGGCCACCCCCTTCCCGGCACCAGCACCCTCGCCTTCACCTGAACCAGAACCGCCCGCGGAACCGGAGCAGCAGCCTGTGACCGAGTTCACGCCGTCCGGCCTGCCGTTCCGAGTCCCTCAGGCCAACCTGGCGCCAGCGCTGCGGGACGACACGCCGACGCAGCCCGACTTCGAGGAGGACGATGACGAGCGCTCGCCCGAGGAGATCCGCGCCATGATGGGATCCCTGCAGTCAGGCACCCGTCTTGGCCGCAACGAGGCGGCCAGGCTGATGGAAGAGCAGCCGGGAGGCGAGGCATGACCGCCGCGGCCCGGCTCCCGACGGGAGGCCCGACATGACGCCCACCGCGGGCACCGACCTCAACTGGCTGCTCGACGACCTGATCGGCCGGATCAAGGAGGCCGAGCACGCCATCGTGCTGTCCTCCGACGGCCTGCTCATGGCCTCGTCCGCCGGTTTGCAGCGCACCGACGGGGAGCACCTGTCGGCCGTCGCCTCCGGCCTGCAGAGCCTGGCCAAGGGCGTCGCGGACCACATCGCCGGCGGCGCGGTGCGGCAGACGGTCGTGGAGTGGAAGTCGCAGTTCCTGATCGTGACGACCGCGGGCGAACGCGCCTGCCTGGCCGTGCTGTGCGCCCAGAACGCCGACATCGGGCTGGTGGCGTACGAGATGGCGATGCTGGTGGCGCGGGTCGGCCAGTACCTCACCTCCGGCGCGCGCAACGCCGAGGCCGTCGCCAGGAGCGACCGGTGAGCACCACGGAGGAGTCCACGGACGAACACTGGATAGATCCGGAGATCATCCGGCCCTACGTCGTCACGCGCGGGCGGACCCAGCCCGCGCACGGCAAGTTCGACCTCATCTCCATGGCGCTGGCGGTGGGTCCGCCGCCGGGCCCCGACGCCGGGCTGGACCCCGAACACCTGCGCATTCTCCAGCTCTGCCGTGAACCCAAGTCCGTCGCCGAGATAGCCGCGCACCTCAACCTGCCGGCCGGCACGATCCGCGTGCTGCTCGGCGACCTGTTCGACCGCGAACTCGTCTCTGCCCAGGAACCGCAATCCGAGGTGGACATGCATGACATGAAGATGTACAGGGCGGTGCTCGATGGTCTTCGCTCGCTCTGAGCGCCCGCGCCTCCCGACGGCGATCAAGATCCTGATCGCCGGAGGGTTCGGGGCGGGCAAGACGACGATGGTCGGAGCCGTGTCCGAGACCCGGCCGTTGCGCACCGAGGAGGTGCTGACCGACCGCAGCGTGGGCGTCGACGACCTGACCTCCGTGGAGGCCAAGCGCACCACCACGGTGGCCATGGACTTCGGGCGCATCACCCTGGGCACCGACTACGTCCTGTACCTGTTCGGCACCCCCGGGCAGGAACGTTTCTGGTTCGTGTGGGACGAGCTGGCCGAGGGCTCCCTGGGGGCCGTCATCCTGGCCGACACCCGCCGCCTGGCCGACTGCTTCCCCTCGGTCGACTACTTCGAGCGGCGCGGGACGCCGTTCGTGGTGGCGGTGAACTGCTTCGAGGGGTCGCCGACGTTCGAGCTGGACGAGGTGCGGCTGGCGCTGCAGCTCAACCCGTCGATCCCGATCGTGATGTGCGACGCGCGGAAGCGGGACTCCAGCCGCGAGGTGCTGATCACGCTGGTCAAGCACTCGGCGCGGCTGCGCGCGGAGCCGGTCGGAAGCTGACCGGGCCGGCGGGCCCGTCCGTCCCTCGCGGGCGGGCGGGTCCGCCGGGCTCGTTCAGGACGTCCACCGGCGGGGTGCGGCTGGTCTCGCACGCGGACGGGGCCCGGCCGGTGAGCGGCCGGGCCCCGTCACGCACAGGGCGAGGTCAGTGCTCGGTGGCCTTCTCGGCGCCCACGCCGGTCAGCGAGCGCACCTCGATCTCGGCGTACTTGGCGGCGTTGTACTCCTTGCTGAGGATCGTGCCCAGCCAGCCGAACAGGAAGCCGAGCGGGATGGAGACGATGCCCGGGTTGCTCAGCGGGAACCAGTGGAAGTCCACGCCGTGGATCAGCGCGGTCACCGCGGCGCCCGCGGGCGGCGGCGGGGCCGAGACCACCGGCGAGAAGATCACCAGGATCAGCGCCGAGCCGAGTCCGCCGTAGATGGCCGCGACCGCGCCCGCCGTGTTGAACCTCTTCCAGAACAGGCTGTAGAGGATCGCCGGCAGGTTGCCCGAGGCCGCGATGGCGAAGGCCAGGGCGACCAGGAACGCCACGTTCTGGCCCTGGGCGAGGATGCCGAGGCCGATCGCGATGGCGCCGATGACCAGCGCCGAGACGCGGGCCACCACGACCTCCTGCCGCTCGCTGGCGCCGCCGCGCTTGAAGACGTGCGCGTACAGGTCGTGGGCGAAGCTGGAGGAGGAGGCCAGGGTCAGGCCGGCGACGACGGCCAGGATCGTGGCGAAGGCGACGGCGCCGATGAGCGCGAGCAGGATCGTGCCGCCGACGTCGCCGAAGATCTGCGCGCCGATCCGCTCGGCGAGCAGCGGGGCGGCGGTGTTGGCCGCCTTGTCGGCCTTGAGGATGTCGGTCTTGCCGACGATGGCCGCCGCGCCGAAGCCGAGCACCAGGGTCAGCAGGTAGAACACGCCGATGATGCCGATGCCCCACAGGACCGACTTGCGGGCGTCCTTGGCGGTGGGGACGGTGTAGAAGCGGATGAGGATGTGCGGCAGGCCCGCCGTGCCGAGCACCAGCGCGAGGCCGAGGCTGATCAGGTCGATCTTGCCCGCGAGCCCCTGGGCGTCGGTGCCGTACTTCAGGCCCGGGATGAGGAAGTTGCCGGGGTTGGCCTTCGGGCCGCTGGTGGCGGCGGCCTGGCCGAGCAGGGACGACAGGTTGAAACCG
Source organism: Nonomuraea sp. NPDC001684 (assembly GCF_053596515.1). NCBI lineage: Bacteria > Bacillati > Actinomycetota > Actinomycetes > Streptosporangiales > Streptosporangiaceae > Nonomuraea > Nonomuraea sp. NPDC001684. Next base: position 11,568 of record NZ_JBSFGJ010000051.1, on the reverse strand, counting down.
AACTTGCCCAGCACCAGCAGCGTCACCAGCGCGGCGCCGGTCATCAGCAGCACGGCCTTGACGATCTGGACCCAGGTGGTGCCCTTCATGCCGCCGAACACCACGTAGACGATCATCAGCGCGCCGACGCCGATGATCGTCCAGACCTTGCCGGCCTCGCTGGTGATGCCGAGCAGCAGGCCGACCAGCGCGCCCGCGCCGACCATCTGGGCCAGCAGGTAGAAGATGCTGACCACGATCGTGGACACGCCCGCCGCCGTGCGCACCGGGCGCGGGCTCATCCGGAACGCCAGCACGTCGGCCATGGTGAACTTGCCGGAGTTCCGCATCAGCTCGGCCACCAGCAGCAACGCCACCAGCCAGGCGACCAGGAACCCGATGGAGTACAGGAACCCGTCGTAGCCGGAGACGGCGATGATGCCGGCGATGCCGAGGAAGGAGGCGGCCGACATGTAGTCGCCGCCGATCGCCAGGCCGTTCTGGACGCCGCTGAAGGACCGGCCGCCCGCGTAGTAGTCGGCGGCCGTCTTGGTCTGGCGGCTGGCCCAGAACGTGATGGCCAGGGTGCCGGCGACGAAGGTGAGGAAGAGGATCATCCCCAGGGTCGTGGAACTCACTGCGTCTTCTCCTCGACCTCGTGACGGAGCTTGTCGGCGATCGGGTCGAGCTTCCTCTCGGCGTGCCGGGCGTACGCCCACGCGATGAGGAACGTCGAGACGAACTGCAGCAACCCGAAGATCAGCCCGACGTTGACATCGCCGAACAACTTGATGCCCATGAAGCCGCGGGCCCAGCCGGACAGCACCACGTACAGCAGGTACCACACCAGGAAGGCCACCGTCATGGGGAAGGTCCAGCGGCGGAAACGCCGCTTCAACTCCTGGAACTCACTGCTCTCCTGAACCTGTTCATAGACGGACGCGTCATGTTCTCTGGTCGTCACGAGACCTCCACTGTGATGCGGATCACGCTCAACGTAAGAGCGCAACCTACCCGTCGTGGAGAGCCGTGGGGGTGCTGTTCGGCGAGCCGCTCGCGTACCGCGATTAGTTGGGGATGGCCTGCGGTGAAAGGTCTGTTCGGCGCGATGAGCGGTCGGGTATTCCGTTCACCCCGATATCGGACGCGGCGGGCCGGGCAGGGCGCTCAGCGCCTGATCCAGGTCCTCGACGAGGGTCGCGGCGGGCTCCAGGCCGATCGACAGGCGGGCCAGGCCGACGGGGATGCCCATGGTGGCCCGTACGCTCTCCTCGACGGTCAGGGCGGGGGCGTTGACAAGGCTCTCGAAGCCTCCCCAGGACACCCCGATCCTGAAATGTCGCAATTTATCGAGGAAAAGTGCGGCCTGTTGGCGATCGTCCGTGGCGAGTTCGATGCTGAACAGGCTGGAGAAGCCGGACATCTGCCGCAACGCGGTCGCATGGCCCGGATGCGAGGGCAACCCCGGATGGTTCACCGCCCGTACGGCGGGATGCCCCTCCAGGAACGCCGCCACCGCGAGCCCCCGCTCCTGGTGGGCGGCCATGCGCACGGGCAGCGTGCGCAGCCCCTTGATCACCTTGGCCGCGTCGTGCGGCGACATGGCCGCGCCGTAGAGCTGGTACTCCGTCAGCGCCAGCGGCCGGATCAGCCGGGCCGGGCCGACCACCACGCCGCCGACCAGGTCGCTGTGCCCGCCGACGTACTTGGAGAGCGAATGCACGACCAGGTCCACGCCCAGCGTCAGCGGTTTCTGGAACAGCGGCGTGGACCAGGTGTTGTCCATGACCGTGACGAGCCCGCGCCCGCGCGCCCAGGCCGCCACCTCGGCGATGTCCACGATCGCGTACGCCATGTAGGAGGGCGACTCGAAGTAGAGTAGGCGGGTACTCGCCCTGATAGCGCTGTCACATCCCGCGAGGTCGTCGACGTGCGTATGCGTGACGCCGTACTTCTCCAGGTAGCGCAGGAACTGCGTGGTCGGCCCGTACACCGCGCCGAGCACCAGCACGTGGTCGCCGGCGGAGACGATCGAGGAGATCGTCGCCGAGATGGCACCCATCCCCGAGCCGAAGCACTTGGCCCGCTCACCGCGCTCCAGCGCGGCCAGCTTGCGCTGCGCCACGTCGACGGTCGGGTTGGTGCCGCGGCCGTAGACGTACCGCTCGTCCTCGTCCCGGATCGCGGCTCCCAGCTCGGCCGCCGTCCCGAAGGTGAACAACGAGTTCTCGAACACCGGCGGGTTCACCGCGCCCAGTGTCCACGGCTCGTCCTCGCCCATCCGGCCGCAGATCCATTCATCCTCCATGGGGGCAGACTATGACAACGCGTAAGCCCACCATGGCGGACGTCGCCCGGCACGCGGGCGTCAGCCTGAAGACGGTGTCCCGCGTGGTCAACCAGGAGCCGCACGTCCGGGCCTCGCTGCAGCAGCGGGTGCACGACTCGATCAGCGCGCTCGGCTTCCGCCGCAACGAGGCCGCCGCCCGGCTGGCCCGCGGTGCGACCATGCTCACGCTCGGCCTGGTGATGGAGAACATCTCCAACGAGTTCTACGCCCGCCTCGCCGCCGCGGTGGAGGCGGCCGCGGCCGGGCACGAGGCGCTGGTGGTGTTCGGTTCGTACGAGGAGCGTCCGGACAAGGAGCGCATGCTGATCGAGTCGATGCACGCGCGGGGCGTGGACGCGCTGATCGTCGTGCCCTCGCCGGCCGACCACTCCTGGCTGGCCGAGCACGTCGGCCCGCGCACGGTCTTCGTCGACCGCGTGCCGCGCGGGCTCGACCGGGCCGACGTGGTCAGGCTCGACGACGAGCGCGGCGGCCGGACGGCCACCGCGCACCTGCTCGCCCATGGGCACCGCCGCATCGCGCTGATCTCCGACGACGACGGGCTGAGCTCGGTGCACGACCGGGCCCGCGGCTACCGGGCGGCGCTGCGCGAGGCGGGGGCGGCGGCCGACGAGGCGCTGGTGGTGCGGGGGGTGTTCGATCCCGGGCGGGTGTCGTACGAGGTGGGGCGGCTGCTCGACCTGCCCGACCCGCCGACGGCGTTCTTCGCGACGAACAACCGGGCGGCGATCGGCGTGCTGGAGGCGTTGCGGGAGCGTCCCGAGCGGCCGGCGTACGTGGGGTTCGACGACTTCGCGCTGGCCGGCCTGTTCAGCCCGGGGGTGACGGTGGTGCGGTACGACATCGGCCGGCTGGCGCGCGGCGCGGTGGAGCTGCTGCTGGATCCCGTCCGCGAGCCGCGGCGGATCACGGTTCCCGTGGAGCTGGTCGCCCGGGGGTCCGGGGAGTTGCCGCCTGCCTGACCTTCCGGTCAAACCTCCCCCAAGTCCCCTTATGTCGGAGCCTGATGGGATACGGGAGGGGTAATCGCAGGTCATGGCCGAGAGCAGCCCGTACCGCGATGACCGTACGCCCGAGGAGCAGGCGCTCGGCTCCGGCGCGTCGGCGCCCGCCCGTCCGAGCCCTGAGGTCTGCCTGGAGATCTCCGAGATGCGGGTGGAGGAGGCCGGGCCGGAGGGCCGGGCCCCGGGCGCCCGGCGCGGCGGCGCGCGGGCGCGGGCGACGCTGCGGGTGCGGCTGGACGACCTGGCGCACCTCATCGACCACCTCCTGAACGCCGCCCCCCACCTCCTGGACCACCTGCCCTCGACCACCGACACTCCCCCACCCCGCACCGCCCGCCACGCCTTCCCCACCACGCCCACCCCCTCCACCCGGGACTCCCTGTCCTCGGGGAAGACCGCTGCGGGGACGCCTGCCTCGGCGGCGCGGGGAGGCGGGGTGTGGGGAGGCCGACCGGAGGAGGGCGGCGGGGTGCGTCGGGGGTGGCCGAGGGGTGGCGCCCCCTCCTGGCGACCGGAGCGAAAGCACGCGGGCGACCTGGGAGCGGCCACCGGACGGACCATCCATCACGCGGCCCCCGTCGAGGAGGCCCCGCACACCGTCCCGGGGCACGAGGTGCTCGACGTCGAGACCCACGCCGGCACGGCCGCCAGACCCATGACCGAACAGGCCGCCCGGCACAGCGACGCCTCCCACCCGACGCCCCCGACCAGACCGTACTTCGCCCCCGACGAGGGAACCCTCCCGGACGAGCCCCCCACCGCAAGCGCCACACCGCACGAACCGCCTGCCGCGGGCACCACGCCGCATGAGCCCTTCCGTCAGGCCCAGGACGTCATGCCCTCGACTGCGGGCAGTCGTACCCACGCGATGCGGTCCGGCGGCCGAGACCCGGGGCCCGGCCGTTCCAAGACACCGCCCGCCGGCGTCGGTGACCGCCCGGGTCTGGACCCTCCGCCGCAGGAGCCGTCCCATCCGGGCCTCGCCCACCGGATACCGTCCCAGCCCGGCCCTCGGTCACAGGCGCCGGCCCAGCCCGCCCACGCGCCGCAGGCGTCAGGCCAGCAGCACCAGCCCGGCCGGCCCGCGACCCATCCCGGCAGCACGCCGCAGGAGTGGACCCGTCCGCACGTCCCACCCCAGGGGACGGCCCAGCCGCGCCCAGGCCGAACCCCAGCCCCACCCGACACCGAGCCAGAGGGGTCGGCCCGGCCGGACGTCGCGAGGGAAGGGGCGAGTCAGCCCTGGCCCGGCCGAAGCACGTCCGCACGCGCCGCCGGCCCGTACCGCCCCGGCCTGGACCCACCGCCCCAGAGCGAACAGCCCCATGACCAGGGCGGCATCCCGCGTCCCACGGAAGGCGACCGCAAGCCCCGAGCCGCGAGCGCTCAAGAAAGCCCAGCCTCATCGAGGGCAGCAGGCAGCGCGGCGGCCGTGGGCGGCGCTGGGACCGAAGGCGGCCCTGGGAGAGGACGAGGTGCCGGAGCCGGCGCGGGGGCCGGAGATGTGGCGCACAACGAGGGCGCCAGTGGAAACGGGGTGGCGTCGGAGCGCTTGGGAGGCGTCGCCGCGGGCTGGTCGTGAAGGGCGAGAGGGCGCAAGGGCGGGCAGACGCCCACCGGCACGCTCCCGCGCGCCGGCCGGGCGCGCAACCGACGCCCCGGGCACAGGACCGACGGCCCGGGCACGGGACCGGCGGGCGGACGAGGGACCGGAGGGCCGGGGGCGGGTCATGGGGAGCGGGGGTGCCAGTCGCCGCGGTCCAGGTCGAGGTTTTCCGGGGTGTGGAGGCGGACCATCGTGCGGGCCACCCCCGGCGGCACGCGGTGCGGCGTCAGGAACGACACCGACACCATCACCGTGAACGCGATCGGCACCGTCCAAGCAGCCGGCTGGGCCAGCAGCGCCCCCGTGAGCCCCTCGTACGGCCCCCCGGTGATCGTGGCGAGCACGGCCGAGCAGGCGAGCCCGCCCCCCACGAACAGCCCCGCCAGCGCCCCGGTGGTGGTGAGCCGCCGCCACCAGATGCCCAGCACCAGCAGCGGGCAGAAGGACGAGGCGGCCACCGCGAACGCCAGCCCCACCACGTCCGCGACCGGCAGCGCCCGCGCCCACAACGCCAGCGCCAGCGGCACGGCGACGGCCATGAGCGTGGCGATCCGGAAGGAGCGCACCCCGCCCTTCAGCAGGTCCTGCGCGATCACCCCGGCGACGGACACGGTCAGCCCCGAGGACGTGGAAAGGAAGGCCGCGAACGCCCCGGCCGTCACGAGGGCGGTGAGCAGGTCGCCGAGCGTGCCGCCGATCATGCGGCTGGGCAGGGTGAGCACGACCGCGTCGGTGCGCACGAGGTCGGGGGCGTAGAGGCGGCCGAGCCAGCCGTACAGGGCGGGCAGCAGGTAGAACGCGCCGAGCAGGGTCAGCACGACCAGCGTCGTACGGCGGGCGGCCCGGCCGTCGGGGTTGGTGTAGAAGCGCACGAGCACGTGCGGCAGGCCCATCGTGCCGAGGAACGTGGCCAGGATCAGCGAGTACGTCGAGTAGAGCCCGTACTCCTTGGCCCCGGCCAGCGGCATCTGCCAGGTGGTGGCGTCCTGGACGCTGAGGGCGGGCGCGCCGTCGCCCTTCCAGGCCAGCAGCAGGAACACCAGCGGCACGGCCAGCGCGGTCAGCTTGAGCCAGTACTGGAACGCCTGCACGAACGTGATCGACCGCATGCCGCCGGACAGCACGTTCACCGCCACCACCCCCGCGACCAGCAGCCCGCCCGCCCACACCGGCGCCCCGGTGATCGTGCGCAGCACCAGCCCGGCGCTCTGGAACTGCGGCATCAGGTACAGCCATCCGATCAGGACGACGAGCACGCTGGCGGTCCTGCGCACGGTCATCGACTCCAGCCTGGCCTCGGCGAAGTCGGGCAGCGTGTACGCCCCCGAGCGCCGCAGCGGCGCCGACACCAGCACCAGCAGCACCAGGTAGCCGCCGGTCCAGCCGACGGGCAGCCACAACATGTCCACGCCGTAGGACAGGATGAGCCCGGCGACGCCGAGGAAGGAGGCCGCCGACAGGTACTCGCCGCCGATGGCGGAGGCGTTCCACAGGGGGCTGACGGTCCGGGAGGCGACGTAGAAGTCGGAGGTGGTGCGGGAGAACCTGATGCCGTACGCGCCGATGAGCACGGCCGCCGCCATCACGACGACCACCGCGGTGAGGCTCACGAGGGGCCCTTCGCGCCGGTCACCGGCGTTCCACCAGCTCGGCGAAGTGGCGTTCGTTGCGCTCTGCCTGGCGGACGTACAGCCAGGCGCCGATGACGAAGGCGGGGTAGATGAGCCCGGCCAGCACCGCCCACGGCAGGGAGACGCCGAGGACGTCCACCTCGCGCAGTTCGGGGATGAGCAGGAACAGCAGCGGCAGGCCGCCGACCACGCAGGCCAGCACGGTGCAGACGAACAGGGCGAGCCGGAACTGGGTGCGCAGGAGCGAGCGCATGTAGACCTCGCCGAGGCGGGTCTGCTCGTCGATCTCCCTGGTGGCCGGGTAGCGGGGGCGGCGGGCGGCGGCGGTGCGCGGGCTGGTGACGCTGACCCGGCGCGGCGTCTCGGAGCGGCGGAAGGCGTCCATGCGGCGGGCGGCGTCGGTGCGGCGGGTCGCATCGGTGCGGCGGGCGGGGTCGGTGCGCGGCGACCCCGCAGGACGCCCCGGCCGGGGATCGGAGGTCATTCCGTCCTGCCCTTCCTGGCGCGGCGGACCAGCAGGTCGCGCAGCTCGCGGGTGTGCCGCCGGCTCACCGGGAGCTCGGTGTCGCCGACCCGCACGCTGCACCTGCCGGAGTCGATGTGCAGTTCCTCGATGTGCTTGACGGCGACCAGATGGCTGCGGTGCACCCGGACGAACCCGGCCGGGGCCCAGCGCTCCTCCAGCGTGGCGAGCGGGATGCGGACGAGGTGGCTGCCGTTCGCGGTGTGCAGCCGGGCGTAGTCGCCCTGGGCCTCCACGTAGAGGACGTCGGCGCTGGAGACGAACCGGGTCACGCCGCCCAGCTCGACGGGGATGGTGTCGCTCTCGCCGGTCTCGGCGGGCACGTCGGCCGAGACCGCCACGCGCCTGATGGCCTCGGCGAGCCGTTCGGGACGCACCGGTTTGAGCAGGTAGTCCTCGGCCTTGATCTCGAAGGCGTCCACCGCGTGCTCCTCGTACGCGGTGACGAACACGACCCGCGGCGGGTTGGCGAACTGCGACAGCAGCCGTCCGAGCACGACGCCGTCCAGGCCGCGCATGCGGATGTCGAGGAAGACGGCGTCGATCGGGCGGCCCTCGGCGATGCCGCGGTCCAGCAGGCGCAGCGCGGCCGCCCCGTCGCGCGCCGTCACCACCTCGCCGATGCGGGCGTCGGCGCGGAGCAGGTAGGACAGATCCTCCAGCGCGGGGAGCTCGTCGTCCACCGCCAGGACGCGCAGCCCGGTCACACTCACTCCTCACACCTCGAATGCATTAGACAGTGATGAAACCCGCACCAAACGTCAAGGCCGTCACGGCGGGGTCACAGGTGGGGGCAGGTGTGGGAAGTCGGCGGGAGGTCAGCGGGCCGAGACGCCGGGGTGGTACTTCGGCAGGCGCACGTTGACCTTGGTGCCCGCGCCCGTGCCGGTCTCGACGACCAGGCCGTACTCGTCGCCGTAGACCTGGCGGAGCCGTTCGTCGACGTTGGCCAGGCCGACGCCGCCGGTGGGGGCGATCTCGCCGGCCAGGATGCGGCGCAGCCGGTCGGGGTCCATGCCGAGGCCGTCGTCCTCGACGCTGATGCGGCACTCGGCGCCGGCGTCCTCGGCGATGATCGTGATGCGGCCGACGCCGTTGCGGCTCTCCAGGCCGTGCCGGACGGCGTTCTCGACCAGCGGCTGCAGGCACAGGAACGGCACCGCGACCGGCAGCACCTCGGGGGCGATGCGCAGGGTGACCTGCAACTGGTCGCCGAACCTGGCGTGTTCGAGGGTGAGGTAGCGCTCGATCGAGTGCAGCTCCTCGGCCAGCGTGGTGAACTCGCCGTGCCGCCGGAAGGAGTAGCGGGTGAAGTCGGCGAACTCCAGCAGCAGCTCGCGGGCGCGTTCGGGGTCTGTACGGACGAAGGAGGCGATCGTGGTGAGCGAGTTGTAGATGAAGTGCGGCGAGATCTGCGCGCGCAGGGCCCGGACCTCGGCCTCCATGAGCAGCGTGCGCGAGCGGTCGAGCTCGGCCAGCTCCAGCTGCGAGTTCACCCAGCCGGCCACCTCCTGCGCCGCCCTGACCAGGCCGGCCGAGGCGTTCTGCCCGTAGGCGGCCAGCGCGCCGACCAGGCGGTCGTCGGTGGTCAGCGGGACGACGACGGCGTGCCGGATCGGGCATTCGAGCAGCTCGCAGTCGATGGTGAGCACCTGGGTGCGGCCGTCCCGCAAGGTGGCGGCGGCGTGCTCGAACGCCTGGGCGGCGTGGTGGTCGCCGGCGCCGTCGTAGACGAGCAGGCGCTCGCGGTCGGTGATCGCGAGCGCGGCCGAGCCGAGCAGCGCGCGCAGGTGGCGGGAGGCGCGCTCGGCGCCCTCGGGGGTCAGCCCGGCCCGCAGCGGCGGCCCGGCCATGGAGGCGGTGTGCAGGGTCTCGAACGTGGCCCGCTCGGCCGGGCTGGTGCCCAGCTCGCGGCGGCCCCGCATGACGCGCCAGAGCACGATCGCGGGCACGCCCACCAGCACGGCCACGACGGCGACGCCGACCAGGTACTCCACGCGCCCCGAGCCTAGCGCCCGCCGCCGCCCGTGCCGCCCGCCGCCCTCACTCGGCCGCCAGCGCCTTGGCGACGGCCGCCGCGTAGGTCTCGGCCTCCTGCGCGGACTCGTAGGCGGTGCGCGGCCAGAAGAAGCCGCGCAGCCCGTCCTTGCGGTTGCGCGGCACGACGTGCACGTGCAGGTGGGGCACGCTCTGGCTGATCCGGTTGTTCATCGCCACGAACGTGCCGGCCGCCTCCAGCCCCTCCTCCACGGCCCTGGCCATGGCCTGCACCCGGGAGAAGAACGGCCCGACGTCGGCGAGGTCGGCCAGCGTCTCGACGTGCAGCCGGGGCACGACGAGCACGTGCCCCTTGAAGACCGGGCGGGTGTCGAGGAAGGAGACGGCCACCTCGTCGGCGCTCACCACGTGGGCGGGACGCGCGCCGGCGATGATCTCGCAGAACAGGTCGGTGCTCACCGCCCGACCTTATCGGCGAAGGCCGTCCAGCTCGTCATGTTGGGCGCGGTCCACTCGTCGGGGGCGTGCAGGAAGCGCTCGCCGACGCGGTCGCGCAGCCGCCCGGGGACGTCGGCGACCTTGGCCCCGCGGCAGTGGTAGACCAGCCCGCCCGGCCGCTGTCCCATGGCCATCCAGGGCAGCCAGGGCGAGACCCGGCACCAGGAGAAGACCGCCGGCACGTCGGGCATGCCGGACTCGACGTCGGCGGCCGAGGCGAAGAACTGGAAGAGCTCCAACGCCCGATACGTGTCCCGAGCCGAGTTTTCCGGATATTTCGCGACAGGTAGTGGCGAAGGATAGGAAAGGCGGATGTCGGCGTTGTAGACGACCTGCTCCCCCAACCGCGTCACCGGCACCGGATAGGCCCCGAGCCGCTGGTTGACCGGGTCGTTGAAGACGTGCTGCACCTCGACGGACCGCCCGGTGAGCGGGTTGTCCCACACGTCGATCGGTTCCCTGGTCCTCGGGTCGAGGTAGAGCGCCGCCTCCCTGGTCAGCAGCTCCCAGCCGCCGTCGGCCGGGCGCGCCCGCGCCACGTTCAGCCCCTCGAAGCCGAACAGGTGATGGGGGCCGTCGTCGTCCTGCCAGCCGTAGACGTCGCCGGTCCAGTAGGAGATCGTCTCGGCGCCGTCGGCCGAGGCACGCACCCGGATGAAGTCCATGATCCGGAGCTTACCCCTTGCTTCGAGACAGCATGTTGCTATCTTTAGAGACATGGTGTCGCTAAATGAGCGGACCCGGCAGAGCTGGCTCCCGCTGATCGTGCTCGGCGTCGGAATGTCGATGATCATCATCGACGCGACGATCGTGAACGTCGCCGTCCCCGCGATCATGGGCGATCTGGGGTTGTCGGCCACGGACGTCGAATGGGTCAACTCCATCTACTCCCTGGCCTTCGCCTCCCTGCTCATCCCCCTCGGCCGGACCGGCGACGTGCACGGCAGGCGCCGCATGTTCGCCGTCGGCCTGGTGGTGTTCCTGGCCGCGAGCATGCTGGCCGCCTCCGCGCCGAGCGGCGCGCTGCTCATCGCCGCCCGCGTCGTCCAGGGCGTCGGGGCGTCGATGGTGGTCCCGATGACGCTGGCGATCATCAACTCCCTCTACACGGGCTCGCGCCGGACGATCGCCTTCGCCGTCTGGGGCTCGATCATCGGCGGCATGGCCGCGCTCGGCCCGCTGCTCGGCGGCTGGGTGGTGACCGACTTCGGCTGGCGCTGGGCGTTCTGGGTGAATCTGCCGATCGGCCTGCTCGTGCTGCTCGGCACGGCCCGGGTGCCCGAATCGAAGGACGCGGCGGCGGGCGGCTCGGACGTCCCCGGCGTGCTGCTGTCGGTGGTCGGCCCGGCCGCGCTGGTGTTCGGCCTGATCGAGGGCCAGCGCTACGGCTGGTTCACGCCGACCGGCGAGGCCACGCTGTTCGGGTGGACCTGGCCGCTCGGCGGCGTCTCGCCGATCCCGTTCGCCTTCGGGCTCGCGGCGCTCGCGCTGGCCGCGCTGCTGCTGGTCGAGCGCTCGCGGGCACGATCGGGCCGCCCGGTCGTGCTGGACCTGTCGCTGTTCGCCATCCCCTCCTTCAGGTACGGCGGCGCCGCCGCGATGATCATCAGTCTCGGCGAGTTCGGCCTGATCCTGGTGCTGCCGCTGTTCCTGCAGGCGGCCATGGGGTTCACCGCGTTCGCCACCGGCCTGATCATCGCCTCGCTGGCCGGGGGCACGTTCCTGGCGGGCGGCGTCGTCCCGCGGCTCGACCTGGCGCCCAGGGTCATCGTGCGGCTGGGGCTCGTCCTGGAGGCCGTGGGCGCGATCGCGATCGGCCTGGCCGTCTCCCCCTCGCTCGGCCCGTGGACGCTGGTGCCGTGGCTCGTCCTGTACGGCGTCGGCGTCGGCTTCGCCTCGGCCCAGCTCCCGAACGCGATGCTCGCCGACGTGCCCGCCCGCCGCTCCGGCGTGGCCTCCGGGCTCCAGAGCACGATCCG